>CAZSPO010000169.1:0-6987 GCA_964608775.1 uncultured Chthoniobacterales bacterium
CACACTCGACCCACCCACTGGCCGAAGCCATTGTCAGTTACGCAGAAGAGCAGGGCATCGCATTTCAGCCGTCAACCAACTACCAGGCGAAAACCGGACGTGGCGCGGAAGCCGATCTCGATGATCACCCCTATTTCGTCGGCAATCACCGGTTTGCCCACGAACTCGGCATCTGCACCCCCGAACTCGAAGCCCTGCTAGCAAAGATTGAAACCCAGGCCCGGTCCGTCGTTATCGTCGGTCACCGTCCCCATGCCGACTGCCACGGCGAGCTGCTCGGCCTGCTGGCGGTCGGCGATACCATCCGCTCCAACGCCGCAGCCGCCGTCAAACGCATTCACGCCGCAGGCATCCGTAAAATCGTCATGCTCAGCGGTGACAACGCCCGAACCGCCTCGGCCATTGCCGCCCAGGCCGGAATCGACGAAGCCCACGGCGACCTCCTCCCCGAAGACAAAATCCAGCAGGTGAAACGACTCGCCGCCGAGGTGGGCAAAGTCGGGATGATCGGTGATGGAGTGAACGACGCACCCGCACTCGCCGCCGCTGATGTCGGGATCGCGATGGGTGCCGCAGGGACCGACACCGCCATCGAGACAGCCGATGTCGCCCTCATGAAAGACGATCTCGAAATGGTCGGCGAGGCCGTCATTCTCGGACGCCGCACCCTCGGCATCATCCGCTTCAACATCGTCTTCGCTCTCGCCATCAAAGCCGTTTTCCTCGTCCTCGCTTTGCTCGGAGACACCAGCCTCTGGCTCGCCGTGCTTGCCGACACCGGAGCCACGCTCCTTGTCGTCGCCAACGCACTCCGCCTCCTCCGTGGCAATCATGAAAAAAGGGGGCCAATCAATTTCTCATGAGATTGCCTTCGCCAATAAGTTTCTTTTCCCTCTAACTTCACGTAACACAGTTTTTTCGACGTGCTGGCCTGCATCACTAAAATGAATAGGATGACTTCAAACGGACCAAAACGAACGCAAAAGAATCAAACGATGTCATGAAAGCCGCCCTTCTTTACACGTTGACAGCCGTCGCAGAAATCGCCGGATGTTACGCCTTTTATGCAGTGTTTCGAGTGGGGCGGTCGATTCTCTGGCTGCTTCCTGGGCTGGTTGCCCTCTCTCTCTTCGCATGGCTGCTTACCCTGCATCCCGCAATGGGAGCAGGTCGTGTGTATGCCGCATACGGCGGCGTTTACGTCGTTGCCTCGTTGGTTTGGCTCTGGATTGTTGAACGTTTCACTCCTGACCGCTGGGACTTGATCGGTGGGGGGATTTGTCTTCTAGGCGCTGCGGTAATCACCTTCGGCCCGCGTAGCGCATGAAGAGATCCGGAGCCACCCTTTGGGGCAACCTGCCATTCCAGCGGTTGTTCTGGGCTCATGCCATCAGCTTGGTGGGTAGTGGCCTCGGTTCTGTCGCCCTTGGGTTGCTCGCCCATCAGCTTGTCGGAGCCTCCGCCTCGGAGGTTCTCGGGGTTACCCTTGCGATCCGCATCGTCGTGATCGTGCTCTGCGCGCCTTGGGCCGGTCAGGTGGCCGATTGGCTCGGGGCACGGACGACGATGATCGCCAGCGACTTTTTGCGGGCCATTGTGGTTCTCGGCTTTTTCTTCGTCCAGGAAGTTTGGCATCTGTATGCATTGGCCGTCGTGCTTAGCCTTGGGGCTGCGGTTTTCACACCGGTTTACAAGGCCGTGATCCCCGGCGTTACTTCGGCGCAACAGTATCCCCGCGCTCTTGCACTCGGTTCGGTCGCCTACGATACCGCTAACATTCTTGGGCCCTCCCTTGCCGCGCTCACCATCGCCTGTTTCGGTTTCCGCGGTAATTTTGTTGCCAACGCTCTGACCTTTCTCATCAGTGCGGCGTTACTTTTCGGACTGCCCCGGTTAGCGGCAGCCAATAAGGTGGGCAAGTCGCGGGCTTCCCTCGGGCACGGGATTGCCGCGATGTTTCGGAGGTGGTCGCTTCGCGAAACGATCTATCTGGCGCTACAAACTAGCATAGCGGGCGGGTTCGTCCTCGTCGCCACGATTGATTTTGTGAAGGGCCAGCTGGGGTTGTCAGACATCGCTTATGCCTGGGCAATGGGCGCTTATGGCATCGGCTCCGTCGTAGGCGCGGGGGTCTATGGAAAAGCCGGACCGGGCCTCCGCCTAGGGTTGGTGAATGCCGCTGCGCCCGCCATGCTCTTGGCATTGGTAGGCGCGGGATTTCTTCATCGTTTCGAACCGTTGCTTGTCGCCTGGGCGTTTGCCGGGGCGGGCCAATGTATCCTTGGGATTCGGGGCAATGAATTGCTCGCGGCGAACAGCGATATGGCGGAACGGTCGCATATTTATTCGGCACATTTTTCACTCAGTCACGTGGGTTGGGGAATCAGCTACCCACTCGCAGGCTTTCTTGTGACGGCAGTCGGCTTTGAGTCCAGCGCCTATCTGTTCGCCTGCCTGCTTGCGGCGGTTAGCGGCCCAGTTTGGATCGCGAGGATGCGGAGGGCATTCGAGCATCGCGGTCTGCCGGATGCCGAACACGCCCACAACCACAGCGCCTTCGACCCGCCTGGCGACTACCATCAGCACGCGCATCGGCACGGCAACCTTGTGCATACCCACCCGCACCGCCACAAACCATAGGGCTCAAGACATTTCCACCCTCGTCATCATCCCGCAATGTTTGACCAGGAGAACCCGGGCGTTGGACCTCGGTCATGTGACCGAGCCCTGGCAAGAGGAGCCGCAGCCGGCAGTGCATCCGAAGCAATGATCGGCCAGGGCAATCTCACGGTCAACCACAGCGGACGGATCAATATCCCACAAGAATAGCGGTTTTCCGTTCCGCCATTGCATGCCGAGTTGCTGATTGAAATCGCAATCGTAAAGTTCGCCCTGCCAACCAATGCTCAGCGTGTTGCGACACATGAGGTAGGGGACGCTCGCTGGGTTGAATGCTTGGCGCAGCAGATCCATGTAGGCGTCGAGCTTCTGGTTGTTTTTCAGCCAGCTTTTGAAGCGCGCAATAGGCATGTTAGTAATGCAATACAGACGGTTGAAGACGATGCCGAAATGCTTTTTCAACTCGCGTTGATAATCCGTTTCTAGTTCCGCTTGGGCCGGGGGGAGAAAGTCGCCGTTGGGATTGTAAACGAGATGCAGGGGGAGAGCTGGATCAATGCCGTAGCCGAGCGAGTTGAGTTGTTGAAGACCCAGGATGCTGGAATCGAAGACGCCATCGCCACGCTGCTCATTCACGTTGTCCGGGCTATAACAGGGCATAGAGGCGACGATCTCGACTTGGTGGCGGGCGAGAAATTCGGCCATGTCCTCGTAGCCTGGTTTGTTCAGGATGGTGAGGTTGCAGCGGTCGATGATCGTTTCGACTTGGGGCAAAGCGCGCAACCGCTCGATCAAATATTTGAAATCCGGGATCATCTCCGGAGCACCTCCCGTGAGATCGACGGTGTGAATCTCGGTGGTGGATAGCCAATCGAGAATGCGGTCGATCGTGGAACGGGTGATGATTTCTTTACGCTTGGGCCCGGCGTTCACATGGCAATGCACGCAGGTGAGGTTACAGAGCTTGCCCGTGTTGATCTGAAGGATTTCGGTAGGTTGCCTCCGGACTTCGAGCCCATGCCGATTCAGAGCGGAGGCAAAAGACGAGGATGTCGCAGACGGAGGCAGGGAGATCAAAGAGGGGCTTAGCATGGGCAGCCTCCGAGTGGGAGGAACCGCCACCGAACCCCTCTGTAACAGGAAAATACAAGGCAGCCGTCAGGCAAGGGTTTGCTGCTCACCATCCCTATTTTCATCCTGAGTTGCCCTCCTTCAGCAACAGCTTCCGCCGTCGCAGCACTGACTGGTCGCCTCGGCGGTGGCGCGGTAATCTTGACCTTTGGTTTCCTTCGGGTGGCGTCGGGTGGTGCGTTGGCAATCAAAAGGAATGGCCTCATCAGCCGAAACAGGTTTGATCGGATCGATGAACTCGAAAAATCCGGCATAGGGCACTTTCTTATAAAGGTTGTAGGTTTTATCGCACACAGCATAGCGCAGTCCGCGTTCCATGCGATGCCCATCGTCATCGAGCACTTCCTTGAACGGACCGCAGTAGACCACGGCCTGGTTGCGTTCCACGCAGGGCCCCTGCTTGCCTTTGAAGGCTTGGATGGTCATGGAACGAAATTCGATGCCTTCGACAGTGCGCCACGGTTTCAGGTCGAACTTCAATACTTCGATGCCATAAAATCCGGCCTGTTCAAAGGCACGAAGAAATCCCTCCTCGGTGAGCGCACCCGAGATGCAGCCGCTCCACAGTTCGGGGTCGTTCTGCAGGTGCTCGGGCACTTCCTCGTCCGCCACGATGTCGGAAATCACAGCGCGTCCCCCCAGCTTGAGCACGCGGAATATTTCGCGGAACATATCGGTTTTGGCCTCGGGTTCGACTAAGTTGAGCACGCAGTTGGAAACGACGACATCGATGGAGTCGGAAGCCACCAGAGGCCTTTGGAAGCGCAGCTCCTCCGCCAAATCATCAGCTGCGAGAAAGCTGGCTGCATCGGTGATAGGTCGCTTTTTCAGTTCGGCGTCGAGCACTTCGAGGTCCAGCGCGAGATCCTGAATGCGGCCTTTACGAAATTCGACATTGGCGTGACCGACGTTTTTGGCGACGAGAGGGGCGTTGCGGCGGGCGACTTCCAGCATATCATCCGTCATATCGATCCCGATGACCTTCCCGCTGGGGCCGACGACCTGAGAGGCGATGAAGCAGATTTTTCCCGTGCCGGAGCCGAGGTCGAGGACCGTCTCGCCGGGGTGGATATGCTGGGAAGGATCGCCGCATCCGTAGTCGCGTTCGATCACTTCGGCCGGGAGGGCTTTGAGGTATTGAGGGTCGTAATCCACTGGGCAACACAGGGCAGCCTCTTGAGCTTTGGAGGCGTTGGCGTAGCGGTCTTTGACCGCGTTTTCGGTTTTCATGGGAAGATAGAAAATAGAGGGATGCGAAGCAAAACACCTTGCACCGCCAAGGTTTCCGCTGCGGGATTGGAGAACAGGCACTGGTAATCGGAGGATAAAATTAGCACCGGGTTGGGATTGAGTTCGGGCAGGGTGAGCTCCGAATGTTCCCAACCCGGCCTGCTAACTTCAGCATTCATGACAGCCGCTTTTCCTCCAAATCATACACGTCGAACCAGACGTAAACCGGACGTCCCTTGGGAATATATTTGGCAATATAATCTTCGAGAAATACCTGCACTTCGGCGGGCATATCTACCGGTCGCGTATAGCGGAGTTTGTTGTTCCATTGCACAATGTCCCCCTGTTCTTTGATCTTCGAATGTTGCAAAATCCACTCGGCAACTGCGGCGTCGTCCGCCCCGGTTTCGACAAAGGCTTTGAACTCGGTCGAGTCGATGCCAGTGAAGTCGAAAAATTGACGATCCAGCGGGCAGTCGAAGTGGTATTCTCCGTTGGTCCCGGCAATGACGGCGCGGCATTTATCTAGTGCGCGTCCGGCAATGACGTAACCGCCGAGCGTTTCACGCGGGCTGCGGGGATAGGATTTTGTCAGATCAAGGTATTTCACGGTTTCGTTCATCCAACACACCTGAGTAATCGAGCGGCGGATCTATTCCGACAAATCTCGAATGGCATAAACAAAACCCGGCTTGGCTCCCATAGAAAGTTATGAGCCGCAGCATCGTCATCATTGGCAACGGAGTCACCGGCATCACGGCTGCCCGCCATCTTCGTAAGCGCGGCAACGACCGAATCCTCGTGGTCTCGGGAGAGACCGACCGTCACTATTTAAATCAGGGGGGGGTGCTACCGGGAAGTAACTCAGGACGATACTCCTTAGGCGGTTTCTGGATTGACACGGTCTCGAAGTCCTCTCAGAAGCACGACAGTGAAGGATGCCGCTTGGTATTATGCTGAGGGAGAGGAGGCGAAGGGTCCGCTGGCGCTCGAACAGATGCAGGCGCTTCTGGGGAAAGGGGTCATTCGTTGGACCACCCTTGTCTGTCGGGAGGGTGATGACGCCTGGCGACCGCTGGAGGCCTTCCCCGATTTTCACTTGGGAACACCAACCACTCCCGAACAGATGGCGGACAAGGAGCATTCGCCGGACCTGGTCGTCTGCTTTCATTGTAACCACGCGTTTGCCCCTTCGCTCACCCTTCCAGCCAAGGGGGGACGGCGAATTTGTAAATTATGTCACGCTCAAGGTGCCACAACGACTGGCCCCTCCCATGTCGCCCTGCGGAAACTCGGCCCGCTGACCCTCTTGCTCATTGTCCTCCTGGTGGGCGGCAGCTTCTTGTTTGTCGGCCTGATTATCGCGGAAAAGGTGCTCAAGGCACACAACATACCGGTCCCCATCTTGAATCCAGTCCAATGGGCGCAACAGCCTCCAGCAGAATGGCCCTCGATCATCTGCCTAACGGAATCGAGAGATTCCAGTGGCCAACCGATCCTCTGCGGGGCCTCCTTTGTCGCGAAACGTTTTGGGAAACCTCCCGTGTTAGTCACCGCTTCCCGTAATCTGGTGTATGCCGAAAAGGGTGGCCAGCCACGCAGCGAGGAGGAGGTGGACAACATCATTGAGCACCTCGCTTTCTCGCCGCACACCGGTAATTTCATCCTCGGCGAACGGCCGACTCTACTGGAAAGGACGGCGATCATTCGAGACGATCTTGCCGTGATTCAATCGAAAGAACTCCCCCCCGTGCGGGCCTTGCCCCTGCGAGGGTCGGACGTCCCGACCGAAACCGAAGTGATGTTAATCGCCCCGCCAGCCGAGGCGGGTGGCCCCCAACGCGGGATGCCGGGGCGAGTGTTAGACCCGGGGAGTGGGAGTGCCAACGGAGTGGTCGTCATGGAAGAGGTCTTTCCAGTGGAATGGTTTCTCGGTGCACCGTTCGTTGATGGAGACGGGAAATTGATCGGGGTCTTGCAAGGCCAAAAAGAGGCGGACCTTTCCAA
>CAZSPO010000169.1:6997-7698 GCA_964608775.1 uncultured Chthoniobacterales bacterium
CTTTTGTTTAGCCTGGCCTACCTTTCCTGTGCGCCGTCGGATGCCGACATTTATTTTCCGGAGGATTATTATCCGCGGACTGATATTTTTTCCCCAAATTGATCGGGGTCTTGCAAGGCCAAAAAGAGGCGGACCTTTCCAAAATCAGCGAGCGGAACCTGTTGATTTTCGTTCCCGTCAGCCGCCTGCGCCCATTGCTGGAGTAGTGAACGGAAACAGGGGATCAGTCGGGGTGAATGTTTTCCAGCCGGAGATTGACTCCTCGGCCCGTTCCCGGCGATACCAGCCCTGTTGTGAGCGATCCGACATGGTATCATGCCGTCGGCGGAAGTCCGGTGGGGCCCGTTACCCAAGCCGACCTACTCCGGCTGCTGGGGAAAGGAGAAATCACCCTCGAAACCTGGGTTTTCGAGGAGGGAATGACCGACTGGGCTCCGCTCCGGCAGGCGATGGCCGATGTGCTGCCGGAAACAGTCGCCCCCGCCCCGGCCCCCGCAGCAGCTCCGCTCCCGGCTCCTGCGAGCGTCAAGTCTGAGACCTCGGCTCCGGCTCCTGCCCGGGCGGCGGACGACCGGGTGCCGTGCGCCAAGTGTCATCAGGCCTTTCCACCCGGCATGATGGTAGAACGAAATGGGTTTCGGATTTGCGCCTTGTGCGACCGCTCAGGTCCGGTGCGCTAAATGCGAGGGGCCGGGCGAGCA
>CAZSPO010000170.1:0-1289 GCA_964608775.1 uncultured Chthoniobacterales bacterium
GCCGCAGGGCGCAAGCAGATTCCGAGTCGCTCGCCTCCCGCCTTGTGCGCCGCCTGCAAGATGCGCAAGCTCGGCCTTTGTGGAATCCGAACGCGCATGGGTGGTGACGGTCGATATGGGATATGGCCATCAACGGGCCGTCCATCCCTTTTGCGGCATCGCGTTCGACCGAATGATCACGGCCAATCATGACCCCGCCGTGACCGAGACCGAGCGGGGTCAATGGCGTCGATTCCAACGCCGTTACGAAATGGTCTCCCGACTGAGTGAATTGCCCGGTTTGGGACGCTTGCTTTGGGAGACCTACGACAGCTTCCAGCGGATCGCCAAACGCTACCCGATGCGCGATCTCTCCTCGCCCACCCTCGTCACCACCCTGCTCGCCTGGGTATTGGGCCGCGGTTTCGGATCCGGCGTCGTGGCGCACGCCCTCCGCACGGCTCCCGATCTCCCCTTGCTCACCTCTTTTTATGTCCCGGCACTCGCCGCAGACCGTCTTGGGTATGACCGCATTTATTGCGTAGTGACCGATACCGACATCCACCGCATCTGGGTGGCCCAAAACCCGGCGACCTCCCGAATTCATTATTGCGTGCCAACCATCGCGAGTCGCCGACGGCTCCTGGCCTATGGCGTGCCGGATACCCATCTCTTCCTCACTGGCTTTCCCCTGCCAGAAAGCAATGTGCGAGCTGTCGGCCCCGACCTGCGCGGGCGACTGGCGCGACTCGATCCCCGACGGCTTTTTTACAGTCGGCTCAAGGAAGTGATTGAACGCGAGGTCGGTCCCCTGGGGGTGCCCAGCGGTCCGGTGACGGTCACTTATGCGGTCGGAGGAGCCGGTGCCCAGCAAGAGGTCGGTGGCCAATTGCTGGCGAGCGCCGCCGAGGCCATTCGCGAAGGCCGGATGCGGGTGAATCTTGTGGCCGGTATCCGCCCGGAAGTGGCCCGCTATTTTGAATCCCAAATCCTCCAGTGCGGGCTGGCTTCCGAACGGGGGCGTGGGGTGCGGGTATTGCTCGAAGCCGATAAGCGAGCCTACTTCGACCGTTTCGCCGAATGGCTGCGGGAAACCGACCTCTTATGGACGAAACCGAGTGAGTTGGTCTTTTACACCGCCCTCGGCATTCCGCTGGTCATGACCCAGCCCATCGGGGCTCACGAAGAATACAACCGGGAATGGATCCGCGAACTGGGAGCCGGCTTCATGCAGGAAGACCCCCGTTATGCGGTCGAATGGCTCGGCGAACGGATCATCCACTATGGGCGCGCCGATCGACACACCTATC
>CAZSPO010000170.1:1299-7691 GCA_964608775.1 uncultured Chthoniobacterales bacterium
CGGCGAACGGATCACCTGCGGCATGTTGGCCGAGGCCGCCTTCAACGGTTACTTGAAAGCGCCCCGGCAAGGGACAGCGAATATCCGCAAGCTCCTGTTTTCTTCTGATCCCCATCGGGAAGCGCTCGATTTTTCCGAAGCTTACAGCCCCCTGCAGGTCGGAGCATGGCGACGACGTTGGCGGCAGCCGCGGCGGGGAATGCCGATGGTGCGAGAGCAAACCGAAGCTCGCCACCCCTTCGGCCCGTAATGGATCGGGGTTAGGGAGAGAGCCGGGCGATCCGCCAGAGGTTATTGGCGGTCCGGGTATAGCCATAGCGGTCGTGCAAACGGCTGGGGCGCCCCTGCCAAAATTCAACGCTCCGGGGGACCACCGCGTAGCCACCCCAAAATGCTGGCATCGGAATCTCCTCTTCACCGTGCAACTGTTCCAACTCTACCAGCCGCGCTGCCAGGTCCGTCTGTTCTTCAATCTCCCCACTCTGTTTTGGACTGGCCCAGGCTCCCAGCTGGTTGTGCCGGGGGCGGGCGCGGAAATACATTTCACTCCGCTCACGGGAGAGCCGTTGGGCTCGACCCAACACATTCACCTGTCGCTCCATCGGTTCCCAATGAAAGGTCAGGGCCACATGGGGGTTTTCTTCGATCTCCTTCCCTTTTCGACTCTCGTAATTGGTGAAAAAGAGAAACCCCCCCTCCTCTACCCCTTTCAACAAGACAATCCGCGCACTTGGCCTGCCCTCCGCATCGGCTGTGGCAAGGGTCATGGCATTCGGCTCCATCCCGCCCACCGCGACCGCTTCATCAAACCAACGTTGAAATTGCTGAAAGGGATCGGGAGCCAAGTCCTTCACCCCCAACCGGTGCAGCCGATAATCCTTCCGTAAGTTCGCAATATCGACGCTTTCCATAAGGAGAGGACCCTACGCCCTTGGGGTCGGCGGGCGCGAGTGATTTCCCCGCATTGCCTTTCCTCCGCTCGCCCCCTACATTCTCCTCACCAAGAATCTGCTTCATGGCCGCTCCCACCCACCCCTGCTCACCCGATTCCGTCCTCTCGCTCGACGCCCTGGCAACCCGATTGCGGGAAGCCGGCATGCGTTTGACCCCCGCACGACGCAGCATTTTGGAAGCCCTCCTGGTGGACCGCCGACCCCAAAGTTTGGAGGGCCTCCAACAGCTCGCCCGCAGCCGGGGCGGGGATCCCGATTACACGACGGTTTTCCGTCTCATGTGCGCCTTGGAAAAACTCGGGCTCGTCCAAAAATTAAGCCTCCACCAGAGTTGTAGCCAATTTGAACTCGTCGACCCCGACCAGCATTATGATCATATTGTCTGTCGCGAATGTGGCCAAATCACCTTGATTGAAGGCGACTGCCCGGTCGAAGCCGTGGAAGCCCGTATCTCCCGTATCTATGGCTTTCGCGAGCTGACCCATAATCTTGAATTCCACGGCATTTGCCCCCGATGCCAAACGTCGGCGTCACGCAGCTAAGCCTGCGCACAGCACACGGGTGCAAGGGGTGGCCGTAGGAAGTCGCCTTTTTCAGGGTCGAATCTCGGCAACCAACTGGGGAGCGCAGTTCGTTGCTTGACAGAATAGCGATACGCCCATTCATTAGGGGGCTAATCATTAGTCTGCTAACGAAATGCCCCACGATCTGTTGCCTCCCAAAACTTTGTCGCTCCAAGATGTGCCGACCTTCGACCGGTTGGTCGCTATGTCGGAGCGGCATCCCGATCTCGAACCCGAACTGGTCCACGCCTATCTGCACATCCTTTACGCGGGCGATTTGCTCGATCGCATTGAGCAGGGGATTCTGGCGGGGCACCGCATGAGCCACGGTCGCTTTTGCCTCTTGGTGCTGCTGGATGAAGCGGGGCCTAAAGGGCGTTCCGCAGCGGATCTCGCCGAAGAAGCGGTCGTTAGCCGAGCCACGATCACCGGCCTGGTCGACGGGTTGGAACGGGATGGGTTCGTCACCCGGACCCCGAATCCCGACGACCGCCGCGGCGTGCGGATCGTCATGACCGAGGTCGGGCGTCGGCAGTTGGCCGCCGTTTTTCCCATCGTCGCCCGGCGGGTCTCTCGGGTCATGACCGTTTTATCCGCTGCGGAACGGGAGACCTTGGTTTCCCTGCTGCGCCGTGTGCAAACCCAGGCCAAAATCGACGCGGCGGATGACACCCCGCAGGCCGCAACTCCGTTGCCTTTATGATCAAACGATTCGCTCTTCTCTTCCTCATCGTCGCCATCGTGTTGGGCGGCCTGGGGTATTTCAAATTCAAGCAAATCCGAGCCGCGATAGCCGAGGGAGAGAATTTCCAACTCCCCCCTGAGGCGATCACGACTTACACCGTCACCGAGCAGGAGTGGGAACTCGCGTTGGAGGCCATCGGATCGGTGGTGGCCGTGAATGGGGTGCAGGTGAGTGCCGATTTGCCAGGGTTGATCAAGGCCATCCATTTTGAATCAGGCGCGATGGTCAAGACCGGCGATCTCTTGGCGGAACTCGACACCACCCAAGAAGAGGCGGAGAAAGCCGCTGCGGAAGCCCGTCTCGAATTGGCCGGGGTCAATTTGAAGCGTGCTCAGGAGCTCGTGAGCAAACGGGCCGCCGCCCAGTCCGACCTCGATACCGCCCGAGCGGAATTCGACCAGGCCAAGGCGGCCTTGCGGGAGGTGGAGGCGCGCATTTCGCGGAAAACCATCCGGGCGCCGTTTGATGGCAAGTTGGGCATTCGCGAAGCCAATCTCGGCCAATATTTGAATCCGGGCGACGCCGTGGTGGTGCTCGATTCGCTCGACCCGATCCGGGTCCGTTTTTTCGTGCCCCAACAGGTCTTTGATCGGGTGCGCGGGACCCGGGAGGTGGAGGTGACCGGGGCAGGCTTAGACGGGCAGACGATACGGGGGCAGGTGACGGCGGTGAATTCGCGCATCGACACGGCGACCCGCAACGTGTTGGTCGAAGCGACCTTTGCGAATGAACCGCCGGTGCTGCGGCCTGGGATGTTTGTCGAGGTGCGGGCGGTGATGCCGGAGGAGAAAAAGGTGTTGGCCATACCCGCCTCGGCCGTCAGCTATGCGCCCTATGGCGACTCCGTCTTTGTGGTGCGGGAATTGACCGGGCCGGACGGGCAAACTTACGAGGGGGTGGAACAAGTTTTTGTGACCCTCGGCTCGGCGTTGGGCGACTTGGTGGCGGTGGAAAAGGGGGTGCAAGCTGGGGAGGTGATCGCCAGTTCCGGCGTGTTCAAACTCCGCCCGAAATCGGCGATTTTCGTGAATAACGCGGTGCAACCTGGGGCCGAACGCGATCCGGCTGTGCCCGACACTTGAGCCGCTCGCCCTCTTCTCACCCGATGCATTTCACAGATCTTTTTGTCCGCAAACCGGTCGTCGCCATGGTGGTGAGCTTGGTCATCTTGTTGGCCGGCAGCCAGGCGATTCGGACCTTAAACGTTCGCCAATATCCGAGGAGCGACTTGGCGAAAATCACGGTCACCACGGCCTACGTGGGGGCCAGCGCGGATTTGGTGCGCGGCTTTGTCACCACCCCGCTTGAGCGGGTGATCGCGAGTGCGGACGGCATTGACTACATGACCTCGGCAAGCCGTCAGGGGGTGTCGACCATCACGGTTTTTCTGGAGTTGAATTACGATACCAACTCCGCCCTGACCCAGATCCAAAGCAAGATCGCCCAAGTGCGAAATGATCTGCCCCCCGAAGCCGAGGCTCCGGTGGTGAATGTGGAGACGGCCGACAACCAAATTGCGGCCATGTATCTGAGTTTTTACTCCGACACCCTGAATCAGAATCAGATCACCGATTATCTGACCCGGGTCGTGCAACCGAAGCTCTCGGCCATCCCCGGCGTGGAGCGGGCGGACATTCTCGGGGCGCGCACATTCGCCATGCGAATCTGGCTGAAGCCGCAACAAATGGCGTCGCTCGGCATCAGCCCTGGCGATGTCCGGGAGGCGCTGGCGAGCAACAATTACTTAGCCGCCATCGGCGCAACGAAAGGCTCAATGATCACGGTCAATCTGGTGGCCAACACGAATCTCTCGACCGCCAACGAGTTCCAAGACCTCGTGGTCAAAGAATCGAATGGCAACATTGTCCGGCTCGGGGAAATCGCCGACGTCACGTTAGGCGCGGAGACGTATGATGAGGAAGTCCGGTTCGACGGCCAGAAAGCGACCTTCATGGGCATCTGGGCTTTGCCTTCTGCAAACGCGTTGGACGTGACCCAGGCGGTCCGCGAGGTGATGCCCGAGATTCAGCGAAACCTCCCGGCCGGCATGGCCGCTGGCATTCCTTACGACGCCACTCGCTACATTAACGACGCCTTGAAAGAGGTGGTCAAAACATTGGCAGAAACCTTGCTCATCGTCGTGCTGGTCATTTTTTTGTTCCTCGGCTCCCTCCGTTCCGTCCTCGTGCCGGTGGTCGCCATCCCGATCTCGCTCATTGGCGGGGTGTTTCTCATGATGCTTTTCGGGTTTACGGTCAATCTGCTCACCCTCCTCGCCATTGTGCTCGCAGTCGGTCTGGTGGTCGATGATGCCATTGTCGTGGTGGAAAATGTGGAGCGCCATATGCAGGAAGGGATGAGCCCCTTCGACGCCGCCCTCCTTAGCGGGCGGGAATTGTTTTCCCCGATCGTGGCCATGACCATCACGCTGGCGGCCGTCTACACCCCGATCGGGTTGCAGGGCGGATTGACGGGGGCTTTGTTTCGCGAGTTTGCGTTTACCTTGGCGGGAGCGGTTTTTATCTCCGGCGTCGTAGCCATTACCCTCTCGCCGATGATGGCCAGCAAGCTGTTGAAACAGGGGGCTCCGACCCGCGGGTTTTCCGGTTGGATCAACCGTCGGTTTGACAGCCTTCGGCGGTTCTATGAACGGGTCGTCCGCGCCACCCTTCGATGGCAACCGGTCACCCTCACGGCGGCCGGGTTGATCATGCTCCTGATTCTGCCCTTCAGCGCCCTTTCTATCCGTGAACTGGCACCGAAAGAAGATCAGGGCGTCGTCTTCGGCATCGTCCTGGGGGCTCCCAATGCCACAATCGATCAAACGACCCGCTACACCGAGATGGTCAACGATGCGTTTGAGTCCATGCCCGAAACCGCCAACACGTTTCAAGTCACCGAAGCCAGCTTCGGGTTCTCCGGCATGGTGACCAAACCGTGGAGCGAACGCGACCGCCACACCGAAACGATCCTCCTCGATGTGAGTGACAAACTGGCGAAAATCCCAGGGGTCCAAATCATCACCACCACGCCGGAACCGCTCCCAGGCGGCGGAGATTTTCCCGTGGAATTTGTGATTTCCTCGACGGCCGAGCCGGAGGTGCTCTTGGGTTTTGCCAACGAGCTGGTGCAGGCAGCTTTCGAGAGTGGCAAGTTTATGTTTGCCGACACCGATCTCCGGTTTGACCTCCCACAGGCCGAGGTGGTTTTCGACCGCGATAAAGTCAATGCGGCGGGCATTGATTTGCGACGGGTCGGCGAGGATTTGTCCGTGATGTTGGGGGGCGATTACGTCAACCGCTTCAGCATCCAGGGGCGCAGTTACAAAGTCATCCCGCAGATCAAACGGGAGGAACGGCTTACCCTTGGCCAGTTGGAGAATATCTATGTCACCGGACCGGGAGAGCAATTGGTGCCGCTCTCTACCTTTGCCACGATCGAAACCTCGACGGAACCGAGGCAGCTCAACCGGTTTCAGCAGCTCAACAGCGCCCGCATCCAGGGAGCCTACCCGCCCAATGTCACCCTCGACCAAGCGTTGAACGTGTTAGAAGAGAAAGCGGCCGAAATTCTGCCGCCTGGGTTTCAGATCGATTACGCCGGAGCCGCCCGCCAGTTGCGGAAAGAATCGGGCGGGTTTTTGGGAACGTTTGCCCTCGCGATCACGATGATCTATTTGGTGCTCGCCGCGCAGTTCAACAGTTTTCGTGATCCCTTTATTATTCTGCTCGGATCGGTGCCGTTGGCGGTGACGGGGGCGCTTTTCTTTAGCTTCATGTGGTTTACCACCCTGAATATTTACAGCCAGGTCGGGTTGGTCACCCTCGTGGGGTTGGTGGCCAAGAATGGCATTCTCATCGTGGAATTCGCCAACAAACTGCAGGAGAAAGGGCGGGAAAAATTTGAGGCCATCGTCGAAGCCGCTTGCACCCGACTCCGGCCCATCTTGATGACCTCGGCGGCCACGGTCGTCGGCCATTTCCCGTTGGTGCTGGCCAGCGGACCTGGGGCGGGTGCCCGGAACAGCATTGGTTTAATGCTCGTGACCGGGATGTTTCTTGGCACAATCTTCACCCTCCTCATTCTTCCTTCCATCTATCTCCTCGTCGCCCGCGATCACCGGGCTACCCC
>CAZSPO010000171.1:0-7690 GCA_964608775.1 uncultured Chthoniobacterales bacterium
GGGTCGGCAGGGTGATTTCGCTGGGGGCCCCTTCCAAATCAGCCGTCGGCACCGGGCGCGGGGTGGCTCGCGGTTTTTTTGGCTCGTCCGCTTCCAATTCCGGCGGTTCTGCTTCTTCCGGAGCAGCGTCGAAGGTGGCCGCCAAGGCTCCGCCGTCGAGCCAGACCACCTCTGGCTCCTTCGGTTTCGGTCGCCACATCCAGGCTAACAAGCCGCCAATGATCGCCAGATGCACCAGGGCGATCAGGGCCAAGTTGCGGCCAAATCGATCTGGTTGATCCGGTTCGCTCATGGAGCCGCTGGGTCCTCTGGCAGGGTGGCAATCCCGACCCGAACCACCCCGGCGGCGCGGACAGCGTCCACAATGGTAATCAGTTCCTGCACCGGAATGGCTTTGTGAGGACGGACCACCACGGCCCGGTCGGGGTCGGTGGCGAGCAGGCGTTGCAGGGCTTGGGCGAGGGCTGATTCGGTGACTCGTTCGCCATCGAGTTTGATTTCGAGGTCACGATTGATTTCCAAAAGGTGGACTTTATCAGGGTCGACGGCCTCTTTGGCTGCCCGGCTGGTTGGGACGATCAGGTCGACCTGATTTTCCAGCAGCGGCGTGGTGATCATGAAAATAATGAGCAGGACAAATGCCAGATCCAACAGGGGAGTGACATTGATCTCCGACAAGGTCGAGAGGGTTTGGCGCTGGGAAAAGCGTTTCATGTTAGCCGGACAAGGGGGGAGATCCGGGGCGAATGGTTCACATAATGATGCTCCAATTCGGAGGCCAGTTCGGCCGCGAAATTATCGAGCTGCACCACCATCGCCTTAATGCTGGTGAGGAGGAAGTTGTAACCAAACATCGCCGGAATCGCGACGCAGAGCGCCACGACAGTCGTGATCAGGGAGCCAGAGACGCCGGGAGCCATGGCCGCTAGGCTGGCGCTTCCCGCGCTGGCAACGGCGCTGAAGGCGTCCATCACCCCCCAAACCGTCCCGAGCAATCCAAGAAAGGGGGCCCCGCTCACCGCCGTCGCCAGGAGGATAAGCTGGCCTTCCAATCGGAGCGCCGTCTCGCCAACGCCCCGTTCCATGGCGGATTGCACCGCTCGCATCTGTGCCGGGGTAATTTTTTCCGCATGATCGAGCCGGGCTCGGAAGGTTTCATCGACGACCGTGGAGCCCATCAGTTGAAAGAGCATTTCTTCGCACCCAGCCCGATAGACGTGAAACAACGGGGCACCGTCATAGCGCGCCCCTTCTTCCACGAGCCGGAGCGGTCGCCGATCCGAGCGGAAATCCACCAAGAACCGGGCGTTTTGCCGCTTGGCCCGGCGGAGCACCGCCGCTTTTGTGACGATAATCGTCCAGCTAAAAATCGAGGCCAGAAACAAGAGCGCGATGATCAGCTTGCCAGGGACCGTAGCTTTTTCGAAAGCAAAGACCAGTCCATCGCTGGCCAGTAATCCGGGCAACCAATGGTCAAAAATAAGCGGCGCAAGCATGAGGTGGACGGACCAGAAGGGCCAAAGCGTGACTATGCGGTCGGAGCTTCACCGGGTCAATTTGTTCGATAGAACCAGCGAGTTGTTTCCTCCTGCTAGGAGACAGGGGAGGGCGACCTCGCATTCGCTCAGGGAGCGGGGGGCAAAGGGAAATCGTCTCCCGTTTCTTCCAGCCACCGCCGGAGTCGGGCGTGGAGTCGGCGGTGTTGGGCGGTGTAAGCTCTGTCGAAAATGTAATTTGCCATCTCAAACGGGTCTTCTTGGGTGTTGAACAACAGCCAATCCTGCCCAGGCAACGCCACGTATTTCCAGCCGTCGCGCATGACCACACCTCGCCACGGTCGATTGACGCTGTGTCGCATTTGTTTGGCGGGAATTTGCTGGAGCAAAGCGGAGTCCGGTTCCTCCGCCTCCCCCCCCTGGGGGTCGGGGGCACAGCAGCCGGAGTAATCAAATCCCGCCATCCAATCCGGCACCGGCAGGCCGCACAATCCGAGGGTCGTCGGTGCGATATCGACATGGTTAATCACAGCGTTGCTCCGCCCGGTCCGGATCCGATGCCGTCCACCAGCCCGGCCGATGATAAACGGAATGCGGATCGATTCCTCCCAGGGCGAGGATTTTTGTTGTTGCGCATGGGCTCCCAGGCAATCGCCGTGGTCGGAGAAGAAGACAAGAATTGTCTCCCGATCAATGTCGAGCCGTCGGAGGGCTGAACGGAGTCGGCCCACATTCCAATCGAGATTTTCAATCATGGCATGGTAACCGCACAGATCAGAGGCGAATTGTTCCCGCACCCACGGCACGTTCGGCACGTTAGGGCGGAACTGCACGGAGGCGGGGTTTCGCCCTCGATGGAACCGGTCGGGAGCCAGGTAGGGATCGTGAGGGGGCTGAACCGAGAGCGTGGCGAAGAACGGCTGATAACCGTCGGCCCCGCCGGTGGCCTTCACATGGCTGGTGAGGTAGGTCACGAGGTGATCGGTGAGGCTGTCCGTCTCGTAGCCCTCCAGCCGGATGCCGGACTCCGCTCCGTCGCCATGGACGGTGGTGTCATATTGAGCATTTCGATTTTCGTAACCGAGCCAGTGGTCAAAGCCGCCGCGGCACTCGGGTTCCACGCGAACTTGGTGGTTGCTGCCAGCCAAATGCCACTTGCCGATGTAAGCCGTGTGGTAACCGGCTTCGCGAAACGGCTGGGTGATCGTGGGCAACGCTGGGTCGAGCCGCCCAGGCGTCGCCGTCACCCCATTTTGGTGCGGATACCGCCCGGTGAGCAGCGCCCCCCGGAAGGGAGAACACCACGGAGCCCCGGCCACCGCTCGGTCGAACCAGAGACCGTCCCTCGCCAAGTTGTCGATGTTTGGGGTGCAAACTTGTGATTCCCCCGCGCAACCGAGGGATTGGACGCGGAGTTGGTCGGCGAGGATCCAGATGACATTGGGGTGGGAGGGTTCCGCTTGCATGGGAGTGAGGCGAAGCATGAAGGCCGTTGCGTTGGTTGAAAAGGAATCGCAGCGAGCGGGGTCGTCGTGATTTTCCCTACGATGGAGCGCAGCACGCCAAATACAGGGTGCTGGCCGATTCTCCGCCTTGCATCGGGTTCGGAAATCGCACCCGCTCCGTTTCCGCCCAGTCGAAAACCTGCCGCAGCAGACTGAGAAACGCCGCATCCGGCTGGCCATCCGCCCACATGGCAAACACACCCTGCGGTCGCAAGAACCGCTGGAGCGCCGCCAACCCCGTTTCCGTGTAGAACGAGGCGTGCGCCGGATGGAGGAGCCAATCCGGTTTGTGATCGATATCGAGCAAGATCGCGTGAAACCGCCGACCTGGCTCAGCGGGATCAAACCCCTCTCCGCCGTTCATGGCGAAAAAATCGCCCGCCACCAACATGCAACGGGGATCTTGCGACAACCTGCTGCCGAGCGGCACCCACTCGCGATGATGCCAACGGATCACTTCGGGAAACACTTCAACCACCCGCAAGCTGCCGACCCGCTCATGCTCAAGGACCGCTGCGGATGTGTATCCCAGGCCGAGCCCGCCGACTACCACGTCGAATGGTCCCGCCTGGTCCCCGAGCTTTTCGATGGCGCGATGGGCCAAGGCCTCTTCCGCTGCGTGAAACAGGCTGCTCATGAGCCATTCCCCATTGAGCAACACCTCTTCTACCGGCTCCGTGATTCCCGGATAATAGCGACGCCGAAGCTGTAAATCGCCCCGAGCGGTTGATTGATAATCCAATTCCTCCCAAGGCAAAGGCATCCCCCCACTCACCATGGAGCCGCCTGCCTGGCAAGTCCGGAACGGACCCCTCCTGAAGGGGGGGCGATGTTTCTATCGTCCCAGCAGCACCCCGGACATGAGCCGGCGCAAGCCACCGGTTGTTTTGAGAGAGGATATCGCCCCGGCAGGGGTGGCGTTTCAATAGTCGCGACCAGAGAAAACAGGTGCCGTATCGGACGCCCGCTCGTTCAAAAAACTCCCGACATTCATCCGGGCAGGTGCTCGTTAATCGGCACGCTGTCAGGCGACCGATACTAATCTCCCCCTCAATCCGGCTTCGGCACCCGGTCCGGTGGCGGCAACTGCCAACTCTTCCAAAGCCGCAGATATTCTTCCTTGGGCAAGAGCACGTATTCCGGCTTTTTCGATGCGTTCAGCCAGGTGATGAGGGTGACCAAATCCGATTCCGCTAAGGTCGTGCAACCGGCAGTCGGACGATCTGGGCCACGGCGGATGTGAAAGAAAATGGCGCTGCCCGCTCCGGGTTCTATGGTGTCCCGGTTATGGCGAATATCAATGCGCCATCGGTAAGCCCAGTCCTCGGCTTTCATTCGTTGGCTGCCGAACCACGGGGGGAGTGCGGTGGGGTCAACGACGACATGTTGGTTGTAAAGGGGGTTATCAGGATCATCCGGCCAGGCATGCCACGCTCCCACGGTCACAAAGGGGTATGGGTGCCCCCCGGGAAGTTCGGTGTCTCGGGTGTAAATGGGGCCGATGGCGAAGCGCCCTGCCGGAGCGCGTTTGTCTCCCTCCCGCTTTTTTCTTCCCGGTTGCTCCTGACCGGCGAGGCCGCGTCCCCAGGCCAGCCCTTTCCGTCCGTAGAGCGCTGGCATGGGCGGACCGACCGGTTCCCATTGTTCGCCGCGCCGTTCGTAGCGTTGCAGCACCCCTTTCGAAGCGTCCCAGTTTGGGGCGATGCTCAAAATCAGTTGCCCGCTCTCGGCCGAGGCCGAGGCTGCGATGCCCAGCAACCAGGCAACCAGCAGCTTTGCGCCGAATTTGTTTCTCAACCATTGGTCCATGCCGCTATCGCATAACCGATGTCCACTCCGGCAACCGAGAAAAATCCGCCTGAAATTCGGCTGCCTCGATGGTTTGACTGGGTCGGTCTCCTGGCCGCTCTGGGGGCACTCACCCTTGCCTGGCTGGTTTATGCACCTTCCCTGAAAAACGGCTTTGTCTGGGATGACCATGCGTTGATTGAGCGCGACCCGCTCATTCGAAGCTGGCGATTGGTGGCGGAAGGATTTCAACATTTTCTTTTTCTCGACGCCACCCCCTCCAATTTTTATCGACCGATCCAGCGGCTGACCTACACCGCCGACTACCATTTCTGGGGGCTTGAACCGTTTGGTTATCATCTGAGCAATCTGCTTCTGCACGCGGCAGCGGGGTGGATGCTCTTTCAGTTCACCCGTCGGCTCGGGATTTTGCGGGGCCTGCCAACCGGGCGAATCGAGGTGGCGGCTGGGCTGCTAGCCGGGCTTTGGTTGGTGCATCCGGTGCATCAATCGGCTGTCGCTTACGCGGCTGGGCGGGCGGATCTGCTGGCGGCCACCGCCTTGTTTGCCAGTTTGACGATCGGGATCGGAGCCACGACCCGCGCCGGGTCGCTCCGAGTCGGCGGTCTCCTCGCTGGAGCCGTCTGGCTGCTCATCGCCACACTCTCCAAAGAAGCCGGGCTGAGCGGGCTGCTCCTTTTTCCCCTCTTCCTGATTTGGATCGATCCCAAACGTTGGCCGCTTCCGGTCGCCTTCGTGGGGGGGGTCACCACCGGTTACCTGGCGCTGCGCCAAGCTGCGGTGCATTCGCCCTTTGTGCAGAGCAGTCAGTTCGAACGGCTTCCCGATGCCATGCTGCGCGCCCTCGCGGAATATGCCGGGTTGCTTCTGGCACCTTTGTCACCTCGAATGGAGCGGGATAGCCGCCTGGCTTCGGACGCGGGTCAATCGGAAATTTGGCAGCACGGTCTTTGGGTGGCTGGCGGGGTGGGGTTGGCGGCGCTTGCCTTCATTGCTCTCGGAGTTGCGGTGCGACGTAACCGTCCGTGGGCACCTGCTGCCGTCGCGGCGGTGGTGACCTATCTCCCGATCAGCGGGTTGCAACCGCTTAATGCGACAATGGCTGAGCACTGGCTCTATCTGCCCTCGGCCTTCGGAGCGGTTGCCATTGCCATCGCCGGGGCTGGCAGCACCTGGCCCCGACGATGGATGGTCTCGCTGCTGCTGGCAGGGCTCATTTGGGGGATTGGGATTGGCGGACGCACGCGGGCCGCTTGTCGGACTTGGAAAAATGACCAGACATTTTTCGAAACCACCCGGCGCGATGGCGGAGCGACCGCCCGCGTTTATCTCAATCTGGCCCTCCTCGCTATCCGGGAGGGCCAGATGGAAGCCGCCGAACGTTTGCTGGCGGAATGCATTCGTCTGGCTCCGGACCTCGCGTTCGCTCGGATCAATCGCGGCAACCTCGCCTATCGCAAGGGGCAACATGCGGAAGCGCGGAGCGAATACCTCGCCGCCTGGGACGAACCGCTCACCCGCAGCGCCGTCCTCATCAATCTCGCCCAGTCCGAATGGAAAGAATCGGGCATCGACCAGAGCAGCCGCCTGCTGCAAGCCGCCCGGATTGACCCGTTCGATTGGCCGACCCATCGACGGCTGATTCTTTGGTTTGGGTCGCAGGGGCGTTGGGAATCGGCTTACGAAGAACTTGCGGGGTTTTTGCAACGCCAAGATTTTCGGGCTGAAAGCTGGATGTTACTGGGCGAACTGTTCGAACAGGTCCGCCAACCGGCCCGTGCCCTGGAGGCTTACGAGCAAGCCGCCGCACTCGACACGCACCATCAACCGGCTCGAGCCGCTCTCAACCGACTTTCGGATTAGTCACCCCCGCAGTCACGCGAAAGGAGCCGGTCAGAGCCCCATGCCGGGGAGTCCCATGCCGGAGGTGAGCTTGTTCATTTCGTCGCCAGCCATCTTTTTGGCTTCGGCAATCGCTTGTTGCACCCCGCTGAGCACGAGATCTTCTAACATTTCAACATCGGAAGGATCGACGACTTCGGGGGCGATTTTGAGAGAGACCACCTCCCCAGCCCCGTTAGCGACGACGGTGACTTTTCCGCCGCCCACCGAGGTTTCGATCGTTTTTTCGGCGAGTTCACTCTGCATTTGCGCGGCTTTGGCCTGCATTTGCTGAGCTTGTTTCATCAGTTTTTGGATATTCATGAGTGGGAACGGGAGGCTTGGATGGATTCGACTTCGCCCCGGAAAAGGGCAAGGGCTTTCTGCATGGCAGGATCGTTTTTAAATTCTTCGAGAGAAAGAGCGGGGGACGCGGGGGCGGTCGGTTCGTCAAGAAGATCGGGAAGTTCGACGGGATCGGCGGTCAGGCCCGATTGAATGTGCACCCGCACCTGCATCGGTCGCCCGGCGACAGCGGCAGCGGCTTGTTGCAGGGCCGCTTTCTCAGCGGGGGTATCGAGGCGGTCGGCCATGAAGCGGCTCTCCTCGCCGAAGCCGATCGTGCAATGTCCGTCCCCCAAATCAAGCAGCCGACCTTCGTTGGTGCAGGAGGCGGCGAGCGGCTTTGCGCGAGCGAGTTCCTGCAAAAAATGTTGCCAGAACCAGGTAGGATCGAGCGGGCCAGCTCCGGGATTCGAAGGGGGAGAAGCCGGTTCGTCCGGGGCGGATGAAGCGGGCGCAGATTCGGGATCAACGGGGAGATCGAGTCCAAGGGAGGGGGCTTCGGATTCCAAAATCGGCGGGGCCTCTTCGGAGAGGGCGGCTGACACTGGGGAAGGCAGGGGAGGGGAGGAAGACTCAAGCCGGGGCGCTTTTGGCGGAGGCATCGGCCCAGGGGGCGCAGGAGGAGGAGCGGGGGTCGGTTCGGGCTTGGCGGGA
>CAZSPO010000172.1:0-7660 GCA_964608775.1 uncultured Chthoniobacterales bacterium
TCGATCTTCGAGGGCTTCCAAAGTGTGAAGCCAATCGGGAGCCGCGACCACGACATCGTGACCCGCCTCAGTCAGGCGATTCGCAAACCCGGCGATATGCAGGGTGCTGTTGGTGGTGAAATCACCGTAGTTGGCGAAAAGGACATTCACGAACGGGGAGGCCGGAAACCCGGCAAGGCCGCACTGTTCGCCAATCCTAAGATCGTCGCAAGGGAGGAAAACGTTTCAGCGAACTTGCTGCCGCCCACCCCTGACTGGCCCGCTCAAGGTTGTCCCAAACAGAAGAGATGGGAATCGGTGCGGAAAAAAATGTTGTCCGCTCGAAACACCGGCGTGGACCGGGTCGGCTCTAGGGGATTGACCCCGATGACTTCAAAGGTCTCGCCGGGTTTCACCACAGCCGTCTGACCACTGTCATGGTTAAAAAAAAGATGCCCGTCGGCCAGGGAGATACTGCCATAAAGTTGCTGGCCGCGTCCCATTTCCAGCGTCTCGGATTTTAGTATCTCTCCGGTGGCTGCGTTGATTGCGGAAAGGGTCCGACCTCGATTCACGGCATAGAGCACGCCATCCACCACCATGGGGGAAGCGTAGTAGCGGTCCTCCGGCGGACTGTTTTTCCAAAGCTCAGTGAGAGTGAGCGTCTCCCCTTCGATCGTCTCGGGCAGACGGAGGGCGGTGCCGCCTGGTTGATCCACAGCGTAAATCACCCCGTCATGGATGATCGGGCTACCGTAGGGCAGGCGAAAGCCGGTGTCAGCCACGATTTTGCCATCAGAGACGCGGACGACCGGTCCTTTACACGTGACGAGGAGGGAGGTCTCTCCGACTTGTGTGACGGCGGAAGTGCCCCAAGCTTGGGGGACCTCGGCGCTCCAAAGAATTTCGCCCGTCGCCGGGTCGAGGGCTTTCATCGTGTTCACATGGACGATCAGCTTATCATCTACCAACAAGGGAGAACTGCTATGGCCAAAGCCATTGGTCGGTTGTTCACCGAAACCAGCCCACACCTCGTTCCCTTCGAGGTCAAAAGCAGCGAGCACCCCGCTGCCAAACGAAAGATAGACCCGTTCCCCATCGGAAACCACGGTCGGAGAGGTGTATCCGTTGGAGGGATGGGTTTCGGGCTGGGTAAATCCCCCGGCCTCATTCAACTCAGCCATTACCGCATCCCGCTTGGCCGCGAGCGCCTCCCGTTCCGCCTCCAGTTTGGCTCTTTCTTCCCCCTTGGCTCCCCGCATTTTTCTCCCCATCCCGCGATATTCGGCGCTGATTTCAGCCACATCCGCCTCCAATTTTTTGATGGACGCCTGGTTGCTCTCCCACTCCGCCCGTTGTTCGGGAGTCAGGGCGTCCGCGATCGAGACAGACTTCGCCCAGAGCAATTGGCCGTCCGAAGCCGAAAGACAGAGAAGTTGGTCGGGTTCGACCGTCAGAAAAATCTTGTCGTCCACCAGCACGGGCATGCTGTTACCCCAGTTTGGCAGGGCAGTTTTCCAACGCACATTCTCCGAGTCCGACCAGGTCGTGACCGGTTTTGCGTCAGGATAGATGCCGGTCCCATCATGGCGCCATCCGGCGGCCTGCATGGAAAACAGGGGGGTGACAAACAGAGGAAAAAGAAGGAGCCAACGGGTCGGGGTTACCATGGTCATAAGAGTTAGAGGGAGAATCTAAAGACTAAATCGCCGCGCGGCAATGGCGCATTATTGGGAAGTAGCATTCGCTGGCAGCAGGGAATCGGGCAGGATGCCCGTGCTCCGCTTTTACATAAACGGCAAATGCGCCCTTCTCGCCTCCCCCGCTCAGCGAACAGCCTTTCTCCTTGCAGTTCATTCGCTCGGCAGCATATTCCCGACGAATCACCTTTATCCACCCATAAAGGTGGCTGATTTGGGACGAAAGCGAGGAGACTGGCCATCCATGGTGACATGGGCCTCACGTTGGTCAATCACCGCTGGCGTTCCGCCGATCAAGATTGTATATGCCGTTCCGCTGGCAACGAATGGTCGCCGAGTTCGCTTGGTTCACCATTGGATTCCCCAAAAACACCCCAAAAACACCCCAACACCCACCAACCCAAACACCCAAACCAAAACCCGATTGCTCTGCAGGCGGAATTGCTCCTCAAACCCCGTTCCCTATGGCTGAAGAAACGCTCGAAACTGAAGGCAAAATTGTCTCCGTCCTCGCTGGCACCATGTTTAGAGTCGAACTCGACAATCAACATCAGGTGCTCGCTCATATCTCCGGTCGGATGCGCAAACGGTTCATCCGGCTCACAAATGGCGACCGCGTGAAACTTGAAATGTCGCCTTACGATCTCAGCAAAGCCCGCATCGTCTATCGCCTCGGCTAACCCGGAGATGGTTTGTCCGGAGTGAGCGACTCCAGAGCTTTTGACACTGCCGCCCGCAGGTCGCCCACCCGATAGGGCTTGACCAGGACCTCGCAAAAGCCGTGTTCGCGATAGGCCGAGACAACGGGGTCCTCTGCATAGCCGGTGGAGAGAATAGCCCGCACCCTGGGATCAATCGAACGCAGTTGTCTGAGTAACTCATCCCCTCCGATGTCGCCCGGAAGGGATAAATCGGCGAGCACCAAGTCAATCGGACGCCCCTCCGTTCGGGCCGCCTCAAACAGCTCCCTCGCCGTTTTTGAATCGCCAGCCATGGCCACTTCGAACCCGATCGCCTCACAACAGCGACGGGTGAATTCGCAAATGGCCGGTTCATCGTCATAAACCAAGAGTCGACGTTCCCTTATCGGCAATGCGATGGAACGGTCCGAAGATGCGGTGGGAACCGCCAGCAAAGTCGGGACCGGGAGATTTGAAGCCGGTTCCCCCGCTGCCCCCCCTTCCCCGGCAAACGGCAACCACAAAGTAAAAGCTGCGCCAGCTCCTGGTTTGCTTTCCAGGGTAATCCCGCCCCCGTGCCGCTTCAAAATGGAACGGCAAATCGAAAGCCCGAGACCAGTGCCCCGCTTTTTGGTTGTGTAATAAGGATCGAAGACCCGCTGCTGCGCCTCCAAGCTCATGCCGGGACCGTTATCAGAAAAGAGCAGCCGCAGGTAGACCGGGCTCTCTTCACCGGGAGCATCGATGACCCCAGGAACCGTTCCGACGCTGAGTTTGACAATGAGCCGCCCGCCATTTGGCATTGCCTGTCGGGCGTTCAGCACCAGATTTTCGAAGACCTGTCGCAACTGGGTTTCGTCAGCCTCCACCGTGGGCACGGACGGGGGGACCTCGAAATCCAACTCGACCGGACTCCCATGCAACGAGACCCGGAGAGAATCTTCCAGCACCCGGGCGAGATTGAGCCGGGTCTTGTTCGGCTCGCCTCCTTTGGCAAAGGTGAGCAATTGCCCCGCCAACGCCTGCGCCCGCCCACAAACCCGCTCGGCGACTTCCAAAGGCTCACGCACCGAATCCGCAATCCCCCCCGCCTGAGTAGCCAATGTAATATGACCGAGCACGGCGGTTAGCAGGTTATTAAAATCATGCGCAATCCCGCCGGCGAGCACGCCGAGCGACTCCAATTTTTCAGCCCGACGCGCCTCCCGCTCCATTTTAAGCTGGCGAGTCACATCCATCAGGGCCAGCACCACCCCCCTGACCTGCCCTTGTTGATCTCGCATCGGAGCCGCCTGCACCAGCACCGAAAGTTGCCGCTCTTCGACTCCCTGCAAGAAAACCGGTTGCAACGCTTCGATCCGCCCACCGCCCTTCAACACATCGGCCACCGGCAAAAAAGGCTTGCGCCCCCCGGCGTCGTAACTCAGCCGCACACAAGCATCCACCGGTCGACCATACGCCTCCGAAAACCCCAGCCCCAGCAGTCGTTCCGCCACCTCATTCATCAGCAGCACCCGCCCCTCTTCATTCACCGTGATCACAGCGTCCACGACCGACCGCAACGCCGCTTCCAGCAACGCACGCCGCTGGTCGAGCGCTTCCTCGCTTAGCTTGCGTTCCGTGATGTCCCGCGCAATGCCCAAAAGCCCTTCCGCCTCGCCCGTCGCTCCAAATACCGGCACCTCCGTGGTCGAAACCCACACCGCTTTGCCATCAATCCGCTCAAACCGCTCGTCCCGCCGCTCCATGCTCTCCCCGGTTTCCAATAGCCGCGCCTCCCGTAACCGGGCGGCTTCCGCACTCTCGGGCACGAAAAAATCGGCGTCTGTCCGTCCGACCACGCCCGTCGGCCCTTCCACCCCGAGAAAGAGAGCGAACGCCCGGTTGCACCGGGTGTATTCGCCCCGCTCATTTTTGCTGTAAACAAAGTCGGGCGAATGATTCATCAAAACCTCCAGAAAGCGACGGTCGGCCTCCAACGATTGACGCTGACTTTCCGCAGCCAAACGCTGCCCGGCCATCCAGAGAAAAAGCCGAATTTGTTCAAAAAATCGCTCAGTTCCGTTTTGGGTCGAACTCCACCCCAAGATGGCGAGGGCATCCAGGGTATCGATAAAATCAAAGGCAATGGCCACCCCGATCCGTCCTCGGCCATCGGGCCCGATCAATCGGATTAAACGGTCGTTCGTCAACCGCGCCATCGTCACCGCCTGGGTGGGAAACCCGACGAACAATGGGCGACCCGGCTCCCTTGCCGCCACCAACTCCGGCGCTGGCAACGTCCCCACCGCCTCAGGAACGGCCGCAGCAAGCCGCCAACTGACCTGGTCGGCTCGCCGAAAATAAAGGGCGCTTCGTTCGATCCCGAACTGAGCCGACAACACCTCCAAAATCGTATCGGGCGTCGCCTTGCCAGGTGCGGCATTGAGCCACTGCATCGCTTCCACCAACCCATCGGACACATTCGGCACCCGCGCCCCGTTTTCGACAGGCCGCGTGGAGCGGTTTGATTTGGCGGAAGATGGCTCCATAAAACAACAAGGCACCTGGATTCCACCAACAAGCGCCATTGCTATGAATACGGTAAAACCAACGAGGCTGGCAAAGGATATTTAAATGTGAGTTTTCAGTCGGAAAAGGCAGTTTTTACCATGAAGCATGAAGAGCATGAAGGAAAGGCAGACACCGCTCGGCGAGCGGGGCGCTACCTTGGAAGGTCCGGTCCTAGTCGAGCTCGATGGGACGTCCGCCTGCCGGATCAATCTGGCGGCTGGGGAGTATTTCTAAATTCCAGTTTCAGTCCAACATTTCGAAGCCTTCGCATCGGAAGCTGTGCGGGGCCTTTTTGGTGGTTCAAATAACGGTTGTAACGCCGAACCGTAATCGATCAATCCCCGCCAATGCCCTCCAGGTTCCACCACGAGCGATTTCTAGCGTCCCTGAAACACGTGACCCTGTTCCCCGTGAAACCGCTTGAATCGCGTTGCTAACACCCCAAGCATCCGCCCCATCCCCTCGACAAGATTCGCCGCAGGCGTTTCCATTGCGACGTGGGAATGATTGCGCATCACCACAAATGCATGAATCCGCCATCCCTACCGTTCAGCGGTTTCGATTAGCGTCCGTTCGAAAGCTTCCCAAGCGCCTTTGGCAAGAAAAAGGTCATTCCGGTAGGTCCCCCGCTCAATCACATGATACCGCGCCCCCTCAAACTCACTTCGCGGCTTCCGTGCCATACCCCAAATTTGCCCGGAAAAGCCACTCGGCCAATAAGACAAAAGTCATACTTAATGCCCCTTCTGCCTTTCCCTGGTTTTGGATCGCAGAACATGACGCATCGCCTCCTCAAAAGCGTCGAAATCCTGGCAAAAAGCATGGTTGCCGGGGCGGTTTCGGGTTAGGCACAGAGCGGTTCTATGCGCATTGCCTTACTCGAAATTTCCAACACCGTCACGAAGTGTGCCCTATCGAGTGCTGGAGGGCTCGGGCCGGTCGGCAGTCGAGCGACGGCTGAGTTGGGGGGAGGGGCGCTTCGAGATTGGTTGCAGCCTTGGGCGGCGGAGGCAGAGGGCTGGCTATGTTCGAGTGTGGTGCCGACGTTGCGGGAGGAAGCGATTGCATTGGAGTTGCCGGGGTTTCAACTGCTTCATGCGGGGTTGGAGCTCGGGTTTGGGTTTGATTATCCGGAGCCAACTGAAATTGGGGCGGATCGACTAGCCAACACCGCCGGGTTGGCGGCCTTTTACGGTGCGCCATCGTTGGCGATCGATATGGGGACGGCCGCAACGTTTGAAGTATTGGGAGAGAGCGGTCGATTTATCGGCGGCTGTATCGCCCCAGGGCCAGCCTTAATGCTCCGAGCCCTCCATCACGGCACCGCCCAACTCCCCGATGGGGGGGAAGGCGACTGGCAGCTCCCCGCCCGTTCCACTTTGGAAGCGATGCGGGCAGGAACGCAGGGAGGCTATCCGGCCATGCTGGCGGCCTTGTTGGATCAGACGCTGACGACGCTCGGTTGGAAAGCCGACCGGGTGCCTTTAGTTGTGACAGGCGGGCAAGCCGGACTGCTGATGCGGCATGGCAGCCATCCATTTGTGCACGACCCGCATTTGACTTTGCAAGGCATGCGACGCGTGGCAGAACTCAATCCCGCCAGCTTTGTCCCCGCATGACCTCTCCTCACGCATGACCACTTCTCCCCCTCCCCTCGCGCTCGGCATCGATTTTGGTGGCACCTCGATTAAGATGGGCCTCGTCCGGGGGGCGCAGGTCCTCGCCACGGGGGATGCGATCGACACTCAGGCAGCAGCCGGACCCGAGGAGTTGATCCACGAAATCGCGAGCGAAGTCCGCCGGTTTCAAACCACTTGCGAACCGTTTCACGCCGTCGGCGTGGGGCTGCCAGGGTTGGTCGATCCGGATGAAGGCGTGGTGCATGTTCTTTCAAACGTCCGCGGCTGGCGGAACATCCCGCTCACCCGGTTGCTCTCCGAGAAGATCGGGCTGCCGGTGGCCATTGAGAATGACGCCAATGCGATGACGTTCGGGGAGTTTCTCTACGGTGCAGGTCACGGGGTGCAGAATCTGATCGCGTTGACCCTTGGCACCGGGGTTGGGGCCGGGTTGGTGCTGGGCGGACGGCTGTTTCACGGAGCCACCATGTCGGCTGGGGAACTGGGCCAGACCAGCATCGATTGGAAAGGGGTGTCTGCCCATTATGGCAATTTTGGGGCGTTAGAAAAATATGTGGGCAACCACCAGATCGCGGAGCGGGCAGCAAAGGCGTATCGTGAGGCGGGCCAACCGGTGGCTCTTGAGAAATGCTCCCCGCTTGATTTGTCTCAGCGGGCCATGCAGGGGGACGCCATCGCTTCGCGGCTTTGGATCGAGATCGGCGAGATGATCGGGGCCGCCCTCGCCAACGCCGCTTGGCTGGTGAATCCCGACCGGTTCGTCATCGGGGGCGGGGTAGCCAAGGCAGGCGACCTGCTTTTTGATCCCATCCGGAAAAGCTTCCGCTCACGGGTCAGCGACCTCTTGGAGGAAGGCACGTTCATCGTGCTCAACAGCGACACGATCATGGATTTGGACCTACAGGAAGCGATCGACCGGCACCACGCTCGGGGGGCGATCGCCACGATGGTCCTGCGCCGGGATCTTCATCAGGACGAGTACGGGCAGATCGAGGTAGAGGAGACCGGTCGCGTGCGCCGTATCCTCGGCCATGGAGAGGCGAGCGGTCCTTGGGAGAGTCTGATGTTCGCGGGGGCTCACATCTTAGAGCCACGTTTTTTGGAGTAC
>CAZSPO010000173.1:0-1296 GCA_964608775.1 uncultured Chthoniobacterales bacterium
CCCCTTCCCCAGGGAGCCCAACGTCCTGCACCAATCGCTCCAGTGCCCGTCGTGTTGGGGAGCGGTCGCCTGAGGTTGATTCCACCAAACGATCGACAGAAAACTCCCTCAACAAAGGGGCGCCCCCGCCGTAATGCGCCGCGTCGCCATGGCTTAAAATCAAACCGTCCAAACGCCGCACCCCTTCCCAACGCAAGAGCGGTCGCACCACCCAACGCCAATCTCGCGCATGACCACTGTCAAACAGCCAGGTCTGCTCGCGGGTCTGAATCAAATTCGCAGCTCCCTCCCCCACATCCGCCACCAACACCCGCAGCGGCGGTGTCGGAATCAATTCCTGCGGAGAAACCGTCCACGCGCCGCCTGGAAGTTCCGATGCCGATTGAACGATGCCGAACACGAGCGCGGCGAGTCCGCCGGCTAGCCGATTGAACCCCCACCCCAGCCAGGGCAGCCAGCCGCCGAGCAATCCACTGGCCAACCCCAGCCCCAGCAAACACGCCGCCAACGGGCCGAGCAAGAAATTGGCCGGAAGCCCGACCGGGCTGACCAACTGAAAATACCAAATGGAAAGCGGCAACGCTCCCAACCACGCCGCCAAATTCGCCGTGCCCAGGCCGGCCATAAACAAGGCCACTTTCTCTCGCCATCGTTGCCAACGGGTCAAAACCATCACGGGAATAAACGGGTCATGTGCCAGGCGAACGGAGATTTGACGCCAAATTGGAGGAGCTAGCATCAGAAGAGCCAGCACCACAACAAATGAAAGTTGAAACCCGGCATCGTATAGATCGAGCGGACGCAACAGCAAAATGATCGTGCCGGCCACAAACAAAGTGTTCGCGCTGAATGGTCGCCGATCCAGGCAGACCGCAAGGAGAGCGACCGCCGTCATGATGGTCGCCCGAACACTAGAGGGCGAAATCCCGGTTACCAGACAATAAAGCACGGCTCCCACCAGGGTCAGCGTCGCCCGCCACCAACGTCGCCGCATCCCGATCAGAGAAGTGAGCCAATAGAGCGCCCCCGCCACCAGGCCAACATGCAGGCCAGAAACGGCGAACAAATGCGCCGTGCCTGTCAGGCGAAACTTTTCCCGCCATTCAGCAGACAAAGCCTGTTTGTCGCCTAAAACCAGCGCCCACATCAGCCCGGGCGTCTCATCCCCCTCTTCGAATCCAATGGCCAGATTTTCCTGAATCCAAAGTCGCAACCTCATGGCGATCTTCCAGGGCCATGGGAGTTCTCCATCCTCTTTCACTTCGACATCCGCCTCGCGGTATACCCTCACCTGCT
>CAZSPO010000173.1:1306-7650 GCA_964608775.1 uncultured Chthoniobacterales bacterium
CACCTGCTCTCCCACACCCAACGCCGCCATACTCCGGCGCGCATCGTATTCTCCCGGGTTCCGAGGAGAGGCGATCGGTCCGCACGAGCCGACCACTCGGACCGCGTCGCCCGGACTGAGGGGGGGGAGTCGCCCCTCCACCCGCACCCGAATGGCCACCGGCCTCCCATTCACAGCCCTCGTATCTACCAGGACGGCTCCCGGTCCGGCCCGCACGGTCAGCACGCTCACCACGCCGGTTATTTCCACCGGTTCCCAGTCAGAACCCAACGTCAGCAGAAAGCGGGAGCGATCCACCGAAAGGGTCTGCCAATGAGCCACCGCCGCCACCATCACCATCCCCAACACTAACCCTCTCCCCTGCGAAAGCAGCGCCAGAGCGATCCCGCCCACGCTAAAAAACAATACCCAGACCTGAGGCGTTCCGACTGCCAAAATCCCAAATACCGACCCTCCAAGCAACCAGGCCGCCGGCCAACGCCACCTGGCAAGCGTCAAAATCTCACGAAGACGATGCACAGCCGTTTCCTCCCGAAATCCAGTGCAGCCAATCCCCGCCTGGAATCCGCCTCCGCCCTGCCACGTCGCCCCGGAACTGATACGCCCAGCACCTCACTCTGCCAACGACTCCAACCACCCGGGTTTCCACCCGAACATAGCCGTTCACCGGGTCGATGCCCTCGTAGTCGTCCAACGCTGTCAACATCATCGCCCGAGCCGGTTCGTCGGGCAAACCATACAAGTCGCCGACCACCTCCCCTCGTGACGCCTGCACCCACCCCGGATAGCCATTCAACTCCACCAAACAGGCCCCCGCCAAATGCGCTCGCCCCCCCCATACCGCCTTTCCCTCCAGCTCCACGCTCATCGGATGCCCCGTCCCCCTCCGGAGGGTCCCGTAAACAAAAAGGAAATCGGGTGACGGTCGTGACATCAAAGTTTCTCCCCCAAAACATCCACCATCGCTTCGCCTGTCGTTGCCAGGGCATCCCCAGCCTGCCCGACCCCCCAGACAAAATGCCGAAAGCCCCCCCAGACGCCAGGTCGCACCGCCAGCCAGAGGAGCAAACGCACCACCTTCGGTCGTTGCCGCTTCCGATCGAACCAAACCGGTAACGGCACTGGCAAATCCTGTCCCAAAGTATCGCTGATGGCTCGGATGGAAACAAACGGCACCCCAAATCGGCTCGCCACCTGAGCCAACTCCGCCGTTTCCATGTCGGCAGCCCCTGCCCCCGTTTCGCTCGCAAGTCGGCCCTTTGCCCCGGCTGATTCGATCGGATCTTTCACGGTCCACAACGTCCCCCGTTGCACGCGCCCCCCCCGATGCGTGAGCCGAGCCACTAGCGATTTGAGCCAGGTCGCCTCCTTCCATTGATCCGCAACAAAGAGATCACCCAGAGCCAAATCCGGACGCAACCCTGCCGCGAATCCGGAGGCGAGCAAGCCATCCGGACGGCCCACCTCCAAGAGGGTCGTCAACCGCCCCGCAGCCTCCTCCCCTCCCATGCCCGTGCAAAAAATTCCCCCTTCCACCCGACCCCGCTCGAATCGCACCAACCGCCCAACAGCAGGTCGTTCACGAATCCCCAAGCGAGCGCGCAATCGGGCGGCTTCCTCGGGCAAAGCAAAGGTGATCACCAACTGGGGGGCATTCATTCTTCTTCCTCCGACCCCAACACGAAGTGAACCCGCAGAAATCCACTCGACCGCCCCGCAGGCAGCCCCCCCTGAAGCTGCGCAGCCGTTCCACTCTCGGCTTCCAGCCACTCAATAACCGGTTTCCACTGTCCAGCGGGCACTTGCAGCAACCATTCGCGCTCCGGTGCCTCCGACATTTCCCCCGGCACCGCAAACACATCCCAGCCCTCAAATTTTCTTGGGAACTCCACCACCGCCTCTTCCAGCAAGGCCTTTCGCCGGAACGACACCGTCACCACCCCATCGGCCAGGTCAGCCGCCCGACCCAAGCGTTGGTCCGCAGCGGCCCGTGCTGCGTCGCCCAACCCCTCCACTGCAGACTCCGGCAGCGGCGCTTCCTCGCGCTTCTCGCCGCAGCTTGCCAAAAACCCGCCCAATAAACCGCCCAATAAACCGCCAAAAAGAACCGCCATCAGCACGCCCCCCCATCCTCCACCTCGTCGCCACGCCTTTCTCATCGCCCTGTTTCAATCGAACTTTCGTCTGCGGTCAATCCTGCCGCCTGCAAATCATCGGAAAATCGAGCAGGGTCGGGTGAATTTGTTGGCGCAAACCTGACACCGCCGTTATTTTCACCCATTCCGATGAAGGCCCCCGTCTCCCTCCTCCTCGCTGCGCTCACCCTTTTTGCCGCCCCCCTCCTGCTGCAAGCCCAGCCGGCCGCACCTGGCTCCGTTCCGACCGCCCCGGAGCTCGCCCAGCAGGGCACCGAAGCCCTGGTCGCCAATGAACCCGAAACGGCCATCCGCCTTCTGGAAGATTTCGTCAAGCGCTACCAAAACTCCCCCCTGCTCTATAGCATCTATCTCCAGCTCGGCTACGCCTACCTGATGACTGAGCAATACGACAAAGCACTTGAGAACGCCCGCAAAGCCGACATTGTCTCCGCCGCTCCCGAACTCCAAGAGCTCTCCGCCGCTCTTGTCCCCGAACTCCTCTCCGCCAAAGCCGGTCTTGCTAAAAATGACGCCGACCGCAAAAAGCTCCTGGCCGAAGCCATCACCGCGTATGCCAAGTTCCTCGAACGCTTCCCTAACGGAGCCGATGTCGAAACCGCCCTCTTCGGCAAAGGCATCGCGGAGATGCAAAGTGAGAAGTATGTCGATGCGATCGCGACCCTCGACGAGTTCATCCTTGCCTATCAAAACAGCGAATACCTCCTGGACGCCCGCTTCTACGCCGGCCTAGCCCGTCTGGCCGAAGCCAACAACCGGGTGATCGCCGGTTTGGAAACGACGCAACGGGCCGAAATCGAAGCGATGCTCGATCAGGCCAAAACTTTTTTTGAGGTCATTGCCAAAAACGAAAATGACGTCGCCCTCGCCAATGACGCTCAAATGCAGCTCGGCGACGTGATTGCCGTCCGGGCCCGCGCCGCTGCCACCCCCGAAGAACGGGCTCCCTTGCTGGATGAGGCCATTGCCGCCTACCAAAGCGTGGAGGCAACCGAACCCCTCATCGCCCTTCAAGAAGCCCGTATCGAAGCCTTCCGCGCCCAACTCCCCAACGTGGCCCGAGACGGTCGGCTGCTCCGCCGCCTCCAACGGCTTCTCGCCCGTGAGAACCAAAAATTGGAAGGACTAAAGGAAAAGAAAAACGTGATCCTCATGGCAAAAACCAAGATCGCGGAGCTCTTCTTTCAAATCAGCCAACTCGACGAAGCTCGGGTGATGTTCCGTTACCTCCTCCCCTTCGCCTCTACTCCGGAAGAAAAGAAAACCGCCCTCTACCATATTGCCCTCACTTATGCCCTCCAGAAAGAACGGGCGAAAGCCGTGGAGGCTTACATCACGTTCATGAACGAATTTAAAGGCGACGAATCGGCAGACAACCTCCCGCTGGTGGTCGGCTCGCTCTTTCTGGAGATCGAGCCGATTGACCCGAATCGCGCCCTCGAGTTTTTTGAGGAATCGCTACAAATGTATCCGAAAGGCCGGTTCGCCGCCCTCTCCACGGTGCAAAAAGCTTCCGCCTTAAAAATGCTCGGGCGTCGAGAAGAAGCGGCTGCCGCATTCAATACCTACCTACAAGCCGGGGCTGAGGGCGTTGCCGCTGCTCAAGCGGAACTCGGGATCGCCAATATTGACCGTGAAGAAGGTCGGATCGATCAGGCCCTCGCCCGGTATGAAAAAATCCGGCAGCAATTTCCAACCACCCCGGAGGCTGAAGAATCCTCTTTTTGGATTGGAGCCATCTCCCTCGCCACGGGAAAAACGGCGGAGGCCCTCGCTGAACTTCAAAAATTCCGCACCGACTATCCCGACAGCGTTTTGAACCACGAGGTGATCTCCCGCATCGGAGACGCCCAACGAGCGCTCGGCGAAAACGAAGCAGCGCTGGTGAGCTACCAGGAAGTCACAGAGAAATTTCCTGACACCGAGCCGGCTCCGGTCGCCTATCTAAAACAAGCCGCCATCTATCAAGGGCTCAAGCAACCGGAGAAAGTCGACGAAGTCCTGATCGCATTTGCCGAGCGCTACCCGGACAACGACAATGTCTATATTGCATTCAAGACCCGTGCAGATCAACGGGTGGCCGATGGCGATCTGGATGCGGCCTCTGAAATTCTCGATACCTTTATTGCCAAATATCCCGATGGCAACCGCACCGACATCGCGCTCATTGATGTCGCCCGCCTCCGATTGCGCCAGGCGGATGGGGTCGGCAGTTATATCAGTATGGGCGAAGAAGACCGGGCAAAATGGCGGAATTACATCGACCTTTCACGCGAGGCCGCTGAGACGCTCGTCCTCAACTTCCCCACCAGCCCCCACGCCGCGAGTGCCCTGCCCATGCTGGTCGATCACCAACGGCGTCTGGCCGACGCCGGCATCCAAGACAAAGCCGCGATCGAGACTTATTTCAACGATCTCATCGCCGCCAATGCCGAAAACAAAATCGCGGTCAACAAGCTCACCTTCACCCTCGCTTCCATTCTCTTCCCGATCGACCCTGCCAAGGCGCTGGAAAAAATGCAGGCGGTCTACGATCCCGAGCTGATTTATTCCGCCCGTGACCTCGATCTCTTCGGCATCGCTCTGCTCAACGAAAAAAAGGTCGCCGAAGCGAAACAAGTCTATCAAAAAATTCAGATGGACTTCCCCAGCCGCGGAGCGGATCCGAAGGCCGAGTCGCGGGATATTCAGGAAGCCCAGGCCATCGCCCTCTTCGGACTTGGGAAAGTGGCCGAACTCGAACAAGACAACGCCACGATGGAGAAAAACTTCGATGAAATTCTCGCCCTCTACCCGTGGTCGGACAAAGCCGCAGAAGCCAAGCTCTATGTCGCCAAAGGGCTTGTGGCGAAAAAAGAGTATGATCCAGCCCGCAAGCTTTTGGGCGAAGTCTTCAAGTCCATGACCACCCCCCCGGAAGTCCGAGCCGAAGCGATGTTCCTAACGGCCGAAATCTTTGAAGAGGAAAACCGACCGGCTGATGCTGCGGATACTTATATGAAGGTCGCCCTCTTCTATCCTTCGGTTGAAGATAAAGCCTCCCTCGGCCTTTTCAAAGGCGGGGAAATGCTAGAAATTCTCGCGACCCGCGAGGCTGATCCCACCAAGAAAGCCGGTCTTCTTGACCGCGCACGCAAGGCTTACTTGGATCTTGTCGAAAAATTCCCCGACTCCAAGCACACCAGCGATGCCAAACAAAAAAGCGCCGCTTTGCAGCCTCCCTCGAAAAAGTAGAATGCTCTTCTCGAGATCGGGCCGAGCTCGTGTAGGTCGCCAAGCAGCTTGCCTCATCTTCAGAAACGACTGGTTTTGTGAAACAGGAGTGGCGTTGTCCGGGGGCGAATGCTTCACCCGTGCAACATCCCTACGGGTAATCCGGCCGGGACGGCCGTTGGCTGCTCTACGGTGGTAGTCAGGTCGATGAACCGCCCTGTTCGCCCCGATTCATCAAAAGCCAACATGGCTTCCAGCACATGGAGCGCCAATCGACCATCCACCCGAGACGCGCATCCGTGCTGTAACGCCCCCGCCATCTCTCCCGGGCCCGTCCCCCGAGCCAACCCCATCACATGCGCTACAGGCAAAACCTCCGCCTCTTTCTGCCCGATTCGCGACAGCTTGATTTCATCGTCGAATTTGTTTGGGTCGCCCGCCGAAAGCGTCGCTTCCGACCCATAAATTTGTAAGGGAGGCAACCCGGCCCGCACAACATCAAAACTCATGATCAACGTGGCAACAGCCCCACCATGAAACTCCACCACCCCCGTCACATGCGTGCTTACATCCACCGTGATTTTCGTCCCCCGCAGCGGTTGGCTGGTGATGGTTCGTTCTTCAAACCCTTTCACCCCGACCCCGGCCACCCGCTTGATTGGCCCCAGCAAATTAACCAATGCCGTCAGATAGTAGGGCCCCATGTCGAGCATCGGGCCACCCCCGGCTCTATAATAAAACTCGGGAGCTGGATGCCACGACTCGTGCCCCCGACACGCCATAAAAGCAGTCGCCGAAAGAGGGCGCCCAATCTTTCCGCTGTCAATCGCCGCCCGAGCCGTCTGCTGCGCCGAGCCGAGGAAGGTGTCGGGCGCGCACCCCAGCAGCTGGCCGCTCCTGGCAGCGGCTTCGATCGCCACCCGGCCATCGCTGAGTTCAACGGCGAGAGGCTTTTCTACATAGACATGTTTTCCC
>CAZSPO010000174.1:0-7629 GCA_964608775.1 uncultured Chthoniobacterales bacterium
GTCCATGTGAATGGTGAAGCTGGCAAATCCAATTATGGACGTTACATCGTGGTCGAACATGAATGGGATGGCTGCCGGTATTATTCCTTGTATGCGCACCTGATGAGCACCGCCGTGGAACCGGGTCAACGGGTTGACACCGGTTCGAAGCTGGGTCGCCTCGGCTACACCGGGCGTGGCATCAACCGCCGCCGTGCGCATTTGCATTTGGAAGTCGGCATGATGGTGAATCGTGACTACGACAAGTTCTACGCCGCCACGCAGCCGAATACACCGAATCACCACGGTCTTTACAATGGGATGAATCTTACTGGCCTCGACGTCGCCCGACTGCTGACCGAGTCGCGTCAAGGTGGGATCGCCTCCCTCCCGGCTTTCATTGCGAGGGAGTCACCGTTTTACTCGGTGCTAACGCCGAACACAGGCGTTCCCGACATTGTGCGGCGTTACCCTTGGTTGGCACGGGGCACCGACCTTTCCCGGGCCCCTTCTTTGGAATTTATTTTTACCCGGACAGGACTACCCATCGCAGTGCAACCGTCCGACAGAAGGACGAGCCAGCCGGTGATTGGTAGCATTCGACGTTCTGCCATTTCCTACGCCTACCTCACCGGCGGGCGGGTGCAAGGGAGCGGGGAAAAGCCGGTCCTATCTTCAAGTGGCGAACGCGCCATAGCGCAACTCATGTTTCCAAATTGATCATGCACCGCCTCGTCCAGCCTGAGTCATTACCACGTCCGGGGACGGTGATCTTCTTTGATGGTGTGTGCGGGCTTTGCAATCGCTTTGTCGATTACTTGGTGCGGCATGACCGGGCGGGGCGACTGATGTTTGCGCCGGTGCAGGGAGCGACCTTTGCCGCTTTGGCCGAGCGGCATCCGGAATTGCGAGGGGTCGATTCGATGGTTTTTCTCACGATAGACCACGCTGGGCGGGAGAAGCTTGTCTGCTATTCAGAGGCGAGCATCGGCGCGTTGCGGGTGGTGGGTGGCTGGAATGAGTGGGGGGCGGGGCTGTTGCAGGCGGTGCCCAAGCCATTGCGACAAATGGGCTATCAGCTGGTGGCGCGGGTCCGCTATCGCGTTTTTGGTCGACGAACCACTTGTCGGCTCCCCTCTGCGGAGGAACGCGAGAGGTTTCTACCCTAACCCGACCGTCCTGATTTCATTCCTTCCTTGGCAAGAGGGATGGCGAGGCTGGAACTGTGGGTGTTGCCGAATCCTCATTTCGAGTGGCAGAAAATCTTCGTCGCTTGCGTCATGGGGAAACCTTGCGGTGGACCGGCTCCATTTCCCCAACCAATCCTCCCCGAGCAGCGGGTGCCGGGGGGTAACGGCCTGAGGCGTCATGGCCAGGGTGGTTTCCAGCTTGGCTCCCGTGCTCGGGCCGCGGGCCACATAGAAACCCGCTGCCAACATCCCGGCTCGGGCAGCAGTCGAACAGGTGTAGGTGACGAGCTGGACTGCCTTCCCATGACAAGCGGTGTAGAGCTGGCGAAAGGCGGCGAGGGTCCAGGCTTCCGCATGCGTTTTGCCAGAAAACATGTCATAAAAAATGAGGTCGGGCGGGGAGGCAATAGCGGAGAGCACCTCCGGAAAATTCCCTTCCTTCAGAGTCCATCTGAGCCCCGAATGTATTTTCGACTGCCACTCGCCCGTTTCAAGCAAAGCCCGAGGGGCCGGGTGGTGCAAGGAAGGAAAGAATGCATTGTGGCGAAGTGCCAGGCGCAGAGAATCGAGGTCGTTTTCGAAGCTAACGATTTGCAAATTGCGCACGGCCCCTTTTGCTGCAGCTCGTTCGTAACATTCGATGGCGGCCATCGCATTGGAGGCGGCTCCCAGACCGACATCCCAAAGAACGAGCGGGGTGGGACGTTCAGATTCCTGCAATCGCTGGAGCAGGTTGGATTGTTTAACATACAATTCTCGGGCCTCCTGCATGGGGGGCAGCCGCGAATGCATGATTTCTCCGGAGACCCGATGGCGGATGCTTGCAAAGCCTTCTTGGGCGATGTGAACTTCGTAATCGCCTAGCACCCGCGCTTTGCGGCGCTTCGGTTTCACCGATCGAGGTGGATGGTCGGGATCGCCTTGTTGAAGTTGTTCCCGCTGCACATGGTAGAATTCCAGGAATCGATCTTCCAGAATACTCGACCGAATATCCCGCATCAGACGATGGTAAAACGAAAGGTTGTGCCGACCGATCAACTGCCACCCAAGGGTTTCCTGTGTCTTCGTGAGGTGATGCAGGTAAGCGCGGGAATGCAGTCGACAAGTCGGGCAATTACAAGCTGGGTCCAGGGGGATATCGGCCGATTGATAGATCTGCCGTCGCAACTGCACAAATCCGATAGAGGTAAATGCGCCACCGCGCTGGGCCATTTGCGTCGGGATAATGCAATCGAATAGGTCAACGCCGCAATGCACCGCCTCCAGAATATCCACCGGTTTTCCCACCCCCATCAGGTAACGCGGCTTGTCCACGGGCAACATTTCCGCCGTCAACGCACAAGTGTCTTCTCGCGCTGATTTCCCTTCGCCAACCGCGAGTCCACCAATCGCGTAGCCGTCAAAATCCATCAGCACCAATCCAAGTGCGCTTTCTTTTCGCAACTGAGGGAAGAGCGCCCCCTGCACGATGGCAAAGAGCGCTTGTGTCGAATCTCCGCGAGCGACCATACTGCGTCGGGCCCAGCGATGAGTCAGCTCCAAAGCGGCGCGGGCTGTGGATTCATCGGCGGTGGAGGGGACGCATTCGTCGAGCACCATCATGATGTCGCTACCGATGGCTCGTTGTGCTTCGATGCTCACCTCGGGGCTGAGGAGCATTGTCCGGCCATCCACATAACTTCGAAACACTGCCCCCACCTCGGTGATGGATCGGGAGTTGGGCAATGAAAAAATTTGATATCCACCGGAATCGGTGAGCACAGACCGGTGCCAATTCATGAATCGATGAATCCCGCCCAGTGAGCGAAACACCTCGATGCCGGGACGGAGAAGCAGATGGTAAGTATTTGCCAACAAGACTTGGGAACCGACATCGACTAGGGTCTCGGGGAGCTGGGCGTTTACTGTGGCCCTGGTGCCAACGGGCATGAAGACCGGGGTCAGAACCTCGTTGTGCAAGGTGCGGAAAGCGGCGGCGCGAGCCTGGGAACCGGTGGCGCGAGCCTGGAGCTGAAAGGGTAGACGGGACATGAGGGCGGGTTCAGGCGGGGCAGCGTTCCACGTGCCCCTCAAAACAGAAATCCGAAACCGAAGTGAAACGCGCCAAAAGCCTCGGTGGCGCTCGGATCCGGATTGACTCCATAATCAAGTCGAAACATCCCGACCGGCAACGCAAATCGGAGTCCCGCCCCGATGCCGTATCGCATGTCGTCAAAGCTAAAGGGTGAGCTGCCCTGCACCACATTGCCCGCATCAAAAAAGACGGCCCCGCGCAGTTCTTCAAACAGAGGGAAATCGACCTCGACATTGTAGACCGTCGTTGTGTTCCCTCCGAGCGCCTGCCCGAAAATTGTGCGAGGTGTTAGCTCCCGCTCTCCGAAGCTTCTGACCGTCGTGCTGCCCCCGGAGAAGAAGCGTTCATCAATGGGAATAATGGTTGTGCTACCTTCGGCATAGATCACTCCGCCCTGCACGGCCAGGGAGAGGACAACCGGTCCAATTGGCACAAAATAGGCCGCCCGATAGTTGAGACGTGTGAAGTCAATTTCGCTTCCAATGGCCTCCGTCGCGTAATCCGCCGACACCCCGACTACCCAACCTTTGCTGGGATTAAACCGGTTGTCGCGCCGATCATAGACCAACGCTAACCCGGCTGAATTAATAAAATAATTGGTCGGCCCTGTCTGAGCTGGCGTCAGCAAGGTGTTGAAAATTTCGCTGTGCCGCGGCTGAAAGCCCGCGCCAATTTCCAAACCCTTCCAGTCATAACTCCACGACAGTCGAGCGCCGATTGTTCGTTTATCGTAGTCATCCCGGTCGAGCTCCGCGTAGGAAGCCCGTGCAAGAAACCCGACGGGAGATTCCAAGAACCAGGGATCTTCGTAAGTGGCACTCCCTCGAAAACCGCGCCCCGTCATTTCTGCGTCGATCCGCCCCGAGCGTCCGGTGTTGAAGACACTCAAGTCCTGCACACTTCCCCCAATAATAAATCCTTCATAACTGCCGAATCCTCCGTAAACCCCAAACTCTTTGGTCTTTGCTTCCACCGCCTCGATTTCCAACGCCAGCGTGTCCGGTCCGGTCTTGACCGGTGTCGCCCGGAGTCGTGCGAAAATTCCAGTTTGCAGGAGCTGCCGGTAAATGCCCTCCAATCGGCGTGGATCATAGTGTTTCCCGACCAAGCTGCCAAACCGACGCTGAAAAAAGGCTGGACTCAAGCGATCTGTCGAAACGATGCGAAGCTCGGCGATTTCGAACTTTGGCCCCGGTTCGATCAAAAACCGGATCGGCACTTCGGTCGTATTCGGCGGTAGCGGCAACGGTTCGAGCGTAATCACCGCTTCGTAATAACCCTGTTCGACATAAAACGCCTGCAACCGCCGGGTCAACGCTTCCTGGCGCGCCAGGGAAAAAGGCCGGAGTGTTTGTTCGCGGAGTTGGCGCAACAATTCATCCGGACCAAAAATCAGGTCGCCACTGAATTCAATGTCGCCAAAATGATATTGCCGCCCTTCCTGAATCAAGACATGGACTGTTACTTGATTGGTTTCGGAATTTAGGTCGAAATGGGGAGGAGCGACGATGGCATCACGATAACCTTGTTCGATTAAGTAACGTTCCAACAGCCCGGCCCCTTCATCCAGGAGCGTCGGGACAAATGGCAGGGCTCCATCCAAGGCGGAACTCCGTTCCCGAATCGGCCCGAGCAAATACAAATCCATCGTCTCCTGGGGAATGGTCTTGCCCCCTTCATAGACCACCTCTTTGATCGTCGTCCGCACCCCTTCTTCTACCGTCAAGACTAGCTTCTGCGGATTCACGATCTTGTAATCGACGAAGGCTTCGTCATAGCCGTCGTTGCGAAGATTCAGTTCTAGGTAAAACGCGGTGTCATCCGCCCCGGCCAGGGTGAGACCTTCTTGTTGTAAGCCGGCGATTTGTTCGTGCAAGAGTTCACGGGCTTGCCGCTCGCTGTAATGTTGGAGGCCTTCAATTACTACCTCCACCGGAGCCTCGCCCGAGTTGCGAGCTGAGCGGGCCTCGGCTCCGACTGCGGCAAGCAACCAAATTATCACGAAAATGGCTGGCAAACGGCTCATCGGAAGCGAATCAAATATTTCAGTTGGCCGCGAAACTCTCCATCCACGTCCAAGTCGCCGATTAACAAAAACCGGTCGCTCAGCCGGTATCGCACCTGGGCGGCCTGCTTTCCCGTGCGGGGGTCGATACCGCCCACTTGCACTTCCAAATTGTCGAGCAATTCCGCGAGGTCTTCGTTGCGCACCCGCCGCGCTGGGAAGAGCCGTCGCATGACCGACTGAAAAATCAGAAGGGCGGCGCGTCCGACCACGACGCTCCCGCCCCCCTGCAAATCACTGACCGTCGCGCCGGTGGCAATCAAGCTCACGATATCCTCCTCGGGCAATGGCGGTTCACTGGAGAAAAAGATCGTCGGAGAGGGCAGTCGCCCTGTGACATTCATTCGCACGATGTAATCCCGGATGCGGGCCACGCCATTGGCTTGGATCGCCGGTTGCAATGGCAGGCCGGGAGTGAAGGTGATCAGCGCGTTCCGGAATTCCATCCGGCTGAAGGGCAGCTTCGTCTCAAACTGATCTACCGTCACCTCCCCGAGCAACGTCGGATTCAATCCCGTTCCGCCAAGTTGCAAGTCAGCCGTCACCTCTCCCCGGGCAAGATTGCTGCGGATGAGAAACGGATCATCGGTCCGCAGCGCCACCTCGAATTTCCAATCGGCCACCTGCGGGAAGGAAAAGACGAAATTATCGTCCCACTCATATTGGTTCGGAGCCGGTCGCCCCGGCAGGGTCAGCGGGAGAATTTCGATCTCTTTGAAAAAGCGACCTTTGGTCAACCCCACCTCACCCGAAACACTCGCTGCATCAAGTGGGCCAGCAATCCGGAGGTCCAAATTCGTGCGGGCCGTCACCATATCATTGCGAATCACCAGGATTTGGCTGGCCCGAAGCCCGAGATCCAACTCGGGATTTGCGAGGTTGGGAAAGCGCACCTCACCGGTCATCGCGAAAGGCCCCCCGGCCAGCTCTCCCTCAAAAACGCCAATTGTTATGTCATCTTTGTCAAAATCCAGGCGGATATTTAACCCGGTCATCAGCGGCACCAACGGATTGCGGACCCGCAACGCCGTCATGTTCATCCGTATCTGCCCTTGAAAATCCGGTGCCTCAACCGTGCCACCAAGGTCGACGTCGACCGCAAGATTGCCGTCCGCTGTCCGGACTATGGGGGCCACTCGGGTTAGCCAACCCAAATCGGTCGAGGGCAGCCGTAACGTCGCTTGAATCGGGGTTTGCGGGTCAAGACCACCCCGCTCGATCAGTTCGGTCAACCGAAAGGGAATGCTCGCCTCCAACGTCAGAGGAGCCAACTGCGGTTGACGCAGCTCCGCATCCACCTTCAACCGTCCGCCTCCGATCCTGGCATCCAAATCCAACGCGGCCGGATCAAACGCCTCCGCCTTTCCCGAAGCCAATCGACTCCCCCGCAATCGCAGCGCCCCGTTTAAATCATTCGGCGTGCCGTTCAACCCCACATTGAAATCGACCAACCCGGTCATCGGCGCTTCCATTTCGAGCGCCTCAAATAGTCGGGTCAGATCCAAACCGTCCGCCTTGGCTGAGAGGGTGATGGGACGGGAAGCGCTCAAGCGCCAGCCATCCGCCCCTCTCTCCCACGGGACCTGCCCCTCGATCGTGGCGAGCGTCAAATTCCCCCGGTGCAGGACGAAATCGTCGATCTCCAGCCCATCGTGCGCCGCCGTGCCAACCAGATTGACGCGGTATCCGAGCGCCTCGGCATTCAACGTCTCGATTATTGCCCGGCCCGATTCGATCATGATTCGGGTGTCGAATTGACCGTTCTGCACGGGGGCGAAGGCGGCTTCTTTCAATTGGGCGACGAGCGTGCCTCGGAGGGTTTCGGGTTGATTCGGATCGCCGACGAGTTGCACCGAGAGTTCCGCACGGCCCGCGACCTCGTCCGGCAGACCGAACTCCTGAAGCAACGGTCGAAAGACCCGCAAATCCGGCAAGGCCACGATGCCATCGACGGAAAACTCCGGCTTCTCCCCGAGGACCGCGTCGCCTTTCACGGCGATCCGGTTCTGTGCGTCGATCCGCCATTCGAGCTGTTCAAGAGCGGCGTTTGCTGGATCAAAATGCCCGCGCACCGTCAATGTCTCGGTCCGAAATTCGCCTAGGCCCAGTCCCGTTCCTTCCACGTCCACACGACCGCTCCACCCGGAGCCGTCGAGGGCGACCGCACCGTTCCCTTCAAAGCCACCCACCAACTTGCGGCTGGCCGGTGCGGTGGCCCAATCCGCCACGAACTCCGAAAGATCCGGGGCAGCCAATCGCCAGTCCGCTTTAAACGTCATCTTTCCCCCGTGCGCTGGGTCGCGGGGAGACCAGCGCCCCGA
>CAZSPO010000175.1:0-7615 GCA_964608775.1 uncultured Chthoniobacterales bacterium
CCAACCAGCGTTCCAAGGCCGAGGTCCAAGCCCTTTCCCACTCCGTGGCAGGAGCCGGGCAGTCGGCGGCCAGTTTGAGAAAACGGGCCGCTTCGGTTTGGCAAGCCTCGGTTTGACCGAAGAGCAGCAGCGCGGCTGCGGCGAGTTGCAAATGGCGGGCGTCGGGCCAATGGGTCGCCTCTTGCAGGATTTGCTCGGCTCCTGGTGCGATGCGGGCCATCTGAGCGGCGAAGGTGTCGTAAGCAGCCACGGCCACCGATTCCGGGAAAGAGACAGGGAAGCCGCGCCGGGTATGCATTGGAGGGGGGCGGGGCCTGCCCGCAGGTCGTCAGTAGCTGATGCGCATCGGCATCAGGACGTAGAGGAAGGGGGTGGCGATCTTGATGACGCCCGGGCTCATTTCGTCGATGAGATCGAGATAAACTTCATCATTGGGAAGATGGCGCAGCGGAGCCATGAGATATTCGGGGTTAAAAGCGATCGTAATATCGCGCCCCTTATAGTTGATAGCCAACTGTTCGCGAGCTTCCCCGACCTCGGGACTGTTTGCGGTGATTTCGAGATTGTTCTTCGTGAAAACGAGTTTCACCGAATTAGACTTGTCACTCGCGAGGAGAGAGACGCGGCGGACGGAATGATAGAACGATTCGCGTTCCAGCGTGACCCGTTCTTTGGCCTCGGCCGGGATGACCTGACGATAATTGGGATAATTGCCGTCGATCAGCTTGGAAACCAGCAACGTTTGATTGAGTTCAAACGCGATTTGATTATCGCCCACGTTCATTTTGACGGGGGAATCATCCTCTTTTAGCAGGCGTTGGAGTTCGGCGACGGCTTTCGCGGGGATGATCACCTCGACCTCTTGGCTGCGGGGGAGTTCGAGCTCAAGATCGACTACGGCGAGTCGGCGACCGTCCGTTGCGACAAGGGTGACTTTATTATCGCGGAAAGCGCAAAGAATTCCGTTCAAGACGTAACGCGTCTCTTCTGTGGAAATGGCGTAGGCCGTCTTGCGGAGCGCATCTTTCAGCTCGCTCTGCTTCATCACGATTTCCTTCGCATTATCGAACGCGGGCAAGGCGGGGAATTCTTCTTGGGGGAGCCCGTTCAATTTGAAAAAAGTCTGCCCGCTCTTGATGGAGGCGATGTTTTTGGGATCCACGTCGAATGCGACCTCGCCGCCGGAGAGCGCACTGATGATCGTGAACAACCGTTTGGCCGGCAGGGTGGTTGCCCCAGGCCGTTCCACGGTCGCTTCCACCATGCATCGGACGCCAACATCCAAGTCGGTCGTCGTGAGGGCCAAACCCTCTGAGCTCGCTGAGATGAGCACGTTGGAAAGAATGGGCAGGGTCGTGCGAGTGCTAACGACGCTCTGCACCTGTTGCAAACCTGCGAGGAGTTTGTCTTGAGCCAGGCTAAATTTCATGGATGGAAAATACGGGTTCCCGGTGGTGTGCGGACGGGCTGGCGTGCGCCCGGCTCCGGGCCGGACAAAACACGCGTTTTCCGGGCCGCAAGGGCTCCCGCCGAAAAGCTGAGGTGGTTAAACAATCTGTGCGCCGACGTGTCAAGCGATGAACCGCATTCTCGCTTCCCCTGGCGACTTGAGATTGCGCTGCGCCAGGCTGCCCATTACCCATGCGGAGGGCATCATGAGCACTCCTCCGCGCATTCTGGTCACTGACTTCGATAGCACCATCACCCGGCAGGATTTTTACGATCTTGTCCGAAAAAAATGGCCAATCCCGCCGGAGGACGATCCGTGGGAACGTTATACTCGGGGGGAGCGGACGCATTTTCAGGCGCTCGCAGAAATTTTCAGCCGGATCCGGACGAGCGAACCCGAGCTGATGGCGCTCGTGAGCCAAATGGAAATCGCCCCTGGCCTCGCCGAAGCCGTCGCCCGGTTGCGAACCGCAGGCTGGGAGATCGAGGTGGCTTCAGCCGGGTGTGCTTGGTATATCGAACGCCTGCTTGCCGGAGCCGACGTGGCGCTCACCGTCCACGCCAGCCCAGGCGAGTTTTCTCCAGCGACCGGCTTGCAGATGCGGCTGCCAGAGGCCTCCGCATTCTGCTGCGAGGCCGATGGGATCAATAAAGCGGCCGTGGTCCGGGCGGCTCTGGGGCGATCCCCGTGGGTGGCTTTTGCCGGGGATGGCCGACCCGATTTGGCTCCGGCCTTGTTGGTGCCGCCCGAACGCCGCTTTGCCCGGGGCTGGCTAGCCGGGGCTTTGGCCGAACGAAACGAACCCTACCATCCCTTCGAGGTCTGGACCGAAATCGCCGACCTTCTCGCCCCATGACCGCCCGCCAAGCTCCCCGCCAAACCGCCCTGCCCACTTTGGTCCGGATGAAACCCGGGGCGCTTGACCGGGCCGGGATTTACGCCAACCGGCATCGGTTTCAACAGGTGGCCGTGTTGGTTAGCTCCGGCCTCGACCCCATGTTCGTCGGGCGGTTGCGCGCCTCCCTCGAAGCGGCGGGAATCGAAGGGTGCACCGAGACGGCGGTGGAAGGGATTGAATTTTCCGAAGTCGCCCAACTCGCCCACACGCTCCCGCCCACCACCGATCTGCTCATCGGGCTCGGGGGCGGGAAAGCCTTGGATGTGGCAAAATACGCCGCGTTCCTCCTGGGGAAACCGACGATGGCTTTCCCCACCTCGCTCTCCAACGACGGTTTTTGCAGTCCGCAATCCAGTCTCACCATCGATGGCCGACGCCGTTCTCTCCCCTCCGCCATGCCCTTCGGGGTGGTGATCGATACCACCGTTTGCGAAGGGGCTCCCCGAGCGCTTTGGCTATCCGGGGTCGGTGATCTGGCGGCGAAATTTACGGCGGTCACGGACTGGAAATTAGCGTTCCACGCGGTGGGCGAGCCGGTGGACGATTTTGCCGCGCTCCTATCCGACGCCAGCGTTTACCAATTTCTAGCGCGCCCCAGCCATGATCCTGAGGGGATCCGGCGCTTGGGCACCGCCCTGATGCTCAATGGAATTGCCATGGCTATCTGCGGTTCCTCTCGCCCGGCCAGCGGGGGTGAGCATCTCATTTCTCATGCCTTGGATGCCTATTCGGCCCGTCCCCGGCTCCACGGGTTGCAAGTCGGTGTGGCGACTTACCTCACCAGTCTGCTTCAAGGAGGTGAACATGGCCCCGCGTTGGCCGATCTCTTCACCGTCACCGGATTCTGGGACGCCATTGCCGCTGATCCGTTCGACGCTGCCGAATGGGAGGAAGCCATCCGACGGGCTCCCGGGATCAAGCCCGGCGTTTACACAGTGTTCCATGCACGCAATTGCTTGCCGGAAGCGATTCGATGGATGCGGGATGATCCGTTTCTCGCTCGCTGCTTCGAGGACCGATCCGGGTCGGCTCAGGATTGACAGGTTGAGCGCTTCCTCAGCAGGGTGCCGGGCATGCAAATCGGGCAGGCATTCGTCTTGGGGGCTGGCTTGGGCACGCGGTTGAGCCCGCTCACAGAGACTTGGCCCAAGCCGATGGTGCCCGTCTTTCATCGCCCACTCATCTGCTATGCCCTCGATCATGCCACCGCCTTTGGGGCGCGTCGGGTGATGATCAATACCCATCACGCGCCGAAACGGTATCACACCCATTTCTCCGAGGGTCGACATGGAGCCGCGACCCTCAGCTTTCGTCATGAAGCAGTCCTACTCGAAACCGGAGGGGGCCTGCGGAACATTGCCGATTGGGTGGCTCCCGAGAGCCTGCTCATTTACAACGGCGACGTCTTGACCGACCTGCCTTTGGAACGAGCGTTTGCGGCCCATCGCGCATCCGGAAATGAGGTGACCCTCATTCTGCGAAGCAGCGGTGGCCCGCTCCAAATCTCGATGCCGGACGGCTCCTCCACCATTCGCGATGTCCGGGGGCTGCTCGGCGAGACTGATTCTCCCCGGTATCTTTTCACGGGGCTCTATTTCGTGGAACCCCGGTTCATCGAGCGGATTCCGCGCGGGGAAATCATCTCCGTCGTAGCGACTTGGCTGGAAATGTTGCGTGTCGGCGTGCCGATTGGCGGGGTGGTTGAGGACCGGGGTGAATGGCACGACCTGGGGACGTTGGAACGGTATCACACCATCCATCGCACCTTGCGCCACCGTCCGTTTCCGCTTTACGCCCCCGATGTTCCGTTGCCTGCATCGATTCATCCAGAGGCTCGGGTTGCTCCCGAGGCCGTTTGTCGCGGCACGGTGGTCGCTGGGCCGGGAGCGTCGATTCTTGCAGGAGCCGAAGTTACTGATTGCATTCTTTGGCCGGACGCCACGGTCGCCCCCGGAGCCAAATTGCAAAACGTGGTGGTCCGCGAAGCCCGGACGGCCGAGGGAAATCTGGTTGACGCCGTGGTTTGAAGCTGGCGTTCTGCCCTCTTCGCCGATGCTCCACCCCGAAGAAATCGCTGCCGCCACCTGGGTCCGTTTTAAGTCCGACGCTGCCGGGACCTTGCACGAACTCGATAAAGGAGGCTCGGGTCGCCGATTTTATCGCACCCGGATCGCCGGGACACCGCTCGTCATTGCCCACTACGATCACTCGCGTGAGGACAACCGGCATTTTGTCGAAATCGCACATTTCCTGCAGGAACAAGGGGTGCCGGCCGCCCGGGTGCTTGCGCATGATGAAGCCGCCTGCCTGATTTGGATGGAGGATCTGGGGGACGACGATCTTTGGGCCGCTCGCGATCATCCGTGGCCGGAGAAAGCGGCGGCTTACCGGTTAGCTTTGCAGACCATCAGCGCCTTGCACCAGATCCCGCTCCCCCTCGCCGAACGTCGGGGGGTGCTTTTACAACGGGCCTTCGACGAAAGTCTCTACCAGTGGGAACAGGATTACTTTTTCACCCATTGCCTAGCGGATCATTTCGGCTGGAGTGAGCGAGCGATCGACCGGCTTCGGACCCTACCGGCTTTTGGGAAAATGGCGCGCGACTTGGCCGCATTACCCTGGGTGCCCGTGCATCGGGATTTCCAAAGTCAGAATGTCATGATGCGGAGCGGGGCCGCCTGGTTGATTGATTTCCAAGGGATGCGCCCTGGTTTGGCCGCCTATGACATCGCCTCCCTCCTGGCCGATCCGTATGTGGATCTGGACGAGACCGCTCAACAAACGCTCTTGGCCGATTACCTCAGTATCCTGCCCGCGACCGCACCGGCTGCTGCGCATTTTGACGAAGTCTACCCCCTCTGCGCGGTGCAACGTCTTATGCAAGCGCTTGGGGCTTATGGCAACCTCGGGCACCGGCTCGGCAAGTCGCGTTATCTTGCCTTTATCCCCGTGGCGCTCCGCCAGTTGACCCGACCCTTGAAGCGGCTGGAAGGGTTCGAACCATTCGCAGACGCTGTGCAAGCGCTACTCGCCGACTCGGAGAGGGTCGGGGCGGAGTCCGCCATTTGACCGGACGATCAACCGAGAAAGCCGAGGGTTTTCTGACTGAAATTGGCGAGGCTCGGGAAGAGCTCGGGCAACCCGAGTGCATCGGCTGCATCGAGAGGCATGCCGCCCAACCTCCAGCCACTTTCATTGAAGTCTAGGGGATGCCTGTGAATCTTGGTTGCTAGATTGCATCGGGGTTGCCAGCGGCGGGCCTCCCTGCAAATCTCTGACTGTCATGACCCGCTTTTTTCTTTTATGATCGTCTTTGTTGGGTGCGGGTTTGTCGCCAAGTATCCGGAGGGGGGAGGGAATTTTGCCGTCCCGTTGCAGTGGATGCTTGGCCTCAACCGCCGAGGGCACCGGGCCGTTTGGCTGGAGGTGATGCCCTCCTCCGGCGATCCCGATCGGGACGACGCCCGTTGCACCCTCTTTCTCGAACGGACTCGCGCTTTGGGGGTGGAAGCTTGTCTCTTAATCAGCCCCTCGGACAAGGAACACGAGCTTGAGCGCATGACCGTCCGTGGCCTGTCCGAACGGCAGCTTCGCGATTGGCTGGCGGGGCCGCATCTGCTGCTCAACCTCAGCTTTTCCGTGCGTCCCCCTTTTTTGGATCAATTTGAGGCCCGTTGGCTCTGTGACCTTGACCCGGGCGAGATCGCTTTCTGGATGGGCCGAATGGAGTTGGGTCAGAGTCATCACGACCGGTTTTTTACCCTCGGGTTAAATATGGGTCAGCCGGGGTGCGGACTTTCCGATAACGGGCTAGCTTGGCAGACGTTTCCGCCGCTGGTTGATACCGGTTGGTATCAGGTCGCCCCTTTTCCCCAACGTCCCCGTTTCACCACGATCGGACAATGGATTTGGGACGGTTCAATTGAGGTAGACGGTGAATATCCGGATTTGTCCAAACGGGCCGCGTTCGCCCCGTTCCTCGACTTGCCGAGCTTGGTGCCTGAGGTGATTTTTGAATTGGCGATGCACATTGGCGATTGGCCCGACGAGGTGGATCGACTTCGGAGGCTTGGTTGGAATTGGGTGGAGCCCCATGAGGTCGTGCCGGACCCCTGGCGGTTTCGCGATTATCTGGCCGACGCTACAGGCGAGTGCACCAGCATCAAAGGGGTGGATTGCCTGTGGCAAACCGGTTGGGTCAGCGACCGGGCGGCGGCTTTTCTGGCGAGTGGCCGACCGGTGATCACCCCGGACACGGGAGCGGGGGTCTGGCTGCCGGAGGCCTCGGGATTTCTGCCGATGGGCACCCTGGAAGAGGCGGCTGACTCGGTGCGCAGGGTGCTTGCCGACCCGCAGCGCCATGGCAGAGAGGCTCGCGCTTGCGCTGAACAATGCTTTGACGCCGCGCGGGTATTGGAGGCGCGGTTCGGTTTGTGAACCGGGCCGTTGCGTTCCGCGCTGAGCGCTGCCATGGCTTGAATGACCCGGCTCGGAGTAAAAGGCCAGCCCCCGCGAAGTTTTCAATCGCCCCCCGTTTCATAAGTCCTCTCGTGTTTGCTTGATCTTTTTCCGCAGGGCTTTGTCGTTCATGCGGTGACGTATCACAACGGAGACGCCCCCGCCTGAAATTCGCGTCCTGCCCAAAAATCTGCGGTCCAACCCCTTCTTGCTTTTATGAAACAGGGGGGGCGAGACGGCTTAGCTGCCGGGGGGCGGGGAGGGAGGCGTCGGTTCGGTCCCGGCGCGTTCCGCTTGAATGGCGGCTCCCACCGCAGAGGTGTCGAGCTGACCGGCCTCGGGAGCGAAGGCGAGCATGAGACGCTCGACTTCGGCGACCCGTTCGCCATTGACCGACACCGAACCGCTGAAGACCCCCAGCGGGGGGCGGACGCGAATGGCGCGCACCTCCATCGTAAGGGTTTCGCCGGGGAGCGCTTTCCGATGAAAGTGAGCCCCTTCCAGCGAGGCAAAGAGCATTTCATCGCTGTTGATCGATTCCCCTTCCATTGCGGGCACGTTGACATAAAGCCAGGCACAAGCGGCCTGTCCGAGGGCTTCAAATACGATCGAAGCGGGAAAGACCGGGTTATTTCGAAAATGCCCTTCCAGAAAAAATTCGTCCCCTTTGATCGCGTAGCTGGCCCGAATCGTCTCGCCATCAATCTCGGCGCTGTCGAGGAAGAGGAAGGGCGGTTGGTGCGGCAACAGAGTGGCGATTTCGAGGCGGTCGTCATCGCCGGGATACCGTGCGCCATCGCCACCAGATC
>CAZSPO010000176.1:0-7601 GCA_964608775.1 uncultured Chthoniobacterales bacterium
GGAATACAGTGGCGGAAGTGGTTGCTGACGAGTGGGGGCTGCCGGTGCCGGATGACAAGCGGGCCGTCCCGGCTGGCGTCTGTGCCCGGCTGCTTTGGCATGCGCAACGACCGCCTGCTGCCCTGCTTCGCTTGCCGTTCACCGCTAATTTGCCGGAACCTGCCGAGCTTTTTGTCTCCCTTCTTCTGCGGCCCATGCTCGCTCCCGAAGTCCCTGGTATCCGCTCGCGCAAGTCGATAGAAGTTCGGTTTTTCGTCCCCGGCAGCCTCGTGAGCAACCTCGATTTTGTGGAGTCGATTTTTGGGAATGCCGGAGATCCCTATTTGCCGGAGAACGACGCCCGGCTCGACGCCGCCCATTGGTCTGGCCACACCGGATGTGTCATCCTGGCGCCGCACTTGGTGCACATCACGAAAAAAAGCCTGGGCCTACCGCACCGCAGTCAGGCCACCGAACGGCAGATTCACGATGGGATGTGTTGGGAGTCGGAGGAAGAATGTTACAACGATGGATCCGCGTTTAAAATCACCTGCCGCGATGAGCGTGGGGTGGTCGTCACATTGATTGCCGACAATTACTATGGGTATTGCAAGAAAGAGGTAAAAACCCAGCTCGGCTACGCAGCGAATCTTTACGGGAACGTCGAGGAGGAGCATGCCGGGGGGGCCATTGCTTATCCGAGCTTCGACTTGGGCGAGAGCTTTTCTCTAAGCGAATTTTCTCGACCGGTGGATCACACTTTCTCCGAAGCGTTGCGCTGCCTTGGGGACCGAGCCGAGCTTCATCCGGAGGGATATGCCACGGACCGTTTGTATCCTGATATTCTTTACGTGCCTGAGAATGTCCGGCTCTCACTGGCCGACCAAACCGTCACTTGGCCCCGCGAGGGGATGGATCCGGCTAGTTTGCCACTGCAGCCGGGTGTGACTTACGTGCTGCCGTCTGGATACAAAATCGAGATGGTCAAACCAAACGCCGGCCAACGCTGGCGGCTCATCGGCACCAATGCGTCCGGCACCTTTTGCCATAAACCATGCACCGTTTCGGGTGGGGGAAAATCGGAAATCTCGAAATCGATCTCCGACGCGATGTTTACCGGCCCGGTGCTGATTTCCGATTTCGACCGTGTCATCGAACAGGTGGAGGCGATTCTCCGTCGGGATTATAGCGACCGATACCGGCACCGTCGCGACCCCAACGCAGCGAGCCGTCCGATCCTGAGCTCCACCCGCTCCCTCGGCTCGGTCATTCGGCTGCTCACCCCGCACGCCGAGTATACCGATGAATATAACGCCTGGCTCACCACGATTCCCCGGGAGGTGCGGGATTTTGTTTACATCCTCAAGCGCTTTCATAAACCCCATTGGAACAACTGGCAGCGGCGCTTCACCGTCGATCGCATCAACGGAGCACCCGGCCACGAAGTGAAGTATCGCAACGTCAAACTCGTGACCCAATATCTTCGGGTGGGGTTCGAGCCGAATGGATCTTGGCGGACTTTCTCGCTTCGAAAAGATTTTGTTCCTTCTGTCAAAATTCAGACCGAGGACGATATCACCGCCTCTGTCATTCTGCCTGCGGAAGCCCTCACCGGTTTGCATCCGGATCTTCACCAGTTTGCTTACAAATTCTCTGCCAACTGCGAGTTTCGCCTCTTTCAACGGCCCGACGACGCTGTCATTCGCGGTTATGATAAAAAGACCGAGTCCGACTTTTCCCGGGACGGCTCCTTTTTCTCCAATTACGAACCGATTCCCCGGCCGGAAGCCGCTCGGATGGCGTCGGACGCGATTCGTTTTGAGCAGTTCACTCCGCCCATGCGCGATCGGTTTCGGGCATTCCTTGACCGGGACCATCCCGATTACGTGATTTCACCGGCGCACCCCCGTATTGTGGATGGCAAGCCGACCAAGAACCCCCGGTATTTGCAGGTGCGCCCCGACCTCGAGAATCCCCGGGGCGTCTATCTCGCAGAGACCGGTTCCCGGCTCTTCCGTCGGCTGCCCCCCGAGGCCCCCATCCTGATGCCGGTCAACGCCGTGCTTTGCGGTCGCCGCAATAATCCGGCTGAACCGGGTATCCGTCCGCTCGCCGTCTTCAATCCTTTGCACTACCAGGAGCTACCGGAGTTGTTCATGGACTTCATCGCGAGTCTCACCGGGAAAAGCCCTTCGACCACCGGTGCCGGGAGCGAGGGAGCCCTCACCAAGGGGCCGTTCAACGCCCTGCTGCCGGTGCACGATCTGAACGCCGCTCTCGTCGATTATCTGCTCACTGGCCACGGAGGATTCAGCACGGCGGCAGGCTATGTTGGAACGCAAGGCCGGGTCGAACATGACATTAGCCTGCTGATTCCCGAAGTCTGGTGTCGGATGTTCATTGAGGAACGGGAACCGGCGAACCTCATCACCAACGGCTTTTTGGAGCCGCTCGTCGATTTCGAATGGGAAGGGCGCACCGTGCCCGCGAGTCGGCTCGGCTATCGGATCACGGAAAAATTCGCCTCACATTACTTAGCCCGGGTTTTTAGTGAACCGCTCTCCGTCTTCACCCCGGCTCTTTTGCGACCGGAATTGCAGTCGATGGAAGAATATGTCGATGGCATTCTGAACATTGCCGAGACCCAGGAACGGATCGCCCAAGCGTATCTCCGCGATGGATCAGTCGAACGCGCCATCCCGCCGTTGCGCGCGTTGCTCCATATCATGGCCGAGGGGAGTTACAAGGGGTGGGGCCTGCATTCTCCGGAGTTCCGCGCACAATTTACGCAGGAAGCCCTCTTGGCCAGTGATTGGTATCAGGCCCGGTTGGAGGCAAAAGCGGCCGTCGACGTCCGCCTGGCCCGCCGGATGGTGGACTCTTTGGAGGCGTTCGCTGCGAAGCCCATTTACCAGCGTGAATTGGGTCGACTCGGCATCGAAGAGCGTCTCGCCCAAGCCCGGGCGCAACTGGCCACCTGCAGCAACCCAGGGTATGTCGCTTCTCTCCGAGGTCAACTGGGAGCCGACCCGGCGCTGGCACCCGTTTGACGCGGGGAGGTTTCGCTGGCTGGCTGGTTTAAATGCCAAAATCGCTGGAAAGCATGGCCCCAATCCCGGTGCTTCACCGTTTCGCGACCCATTCGCCCCATGGCGGTGCGCAAAGCCGGATCTTTCACCAGTTGCCGGATGGCTTGGGTAAAATCTTCGACATCCAACGCCCGGGTGATCAACCCGTTCCGCCCGTGATCGACCAATTCCTTTGGCCCCCCCAAATCCGAGACCACGACGGGCAGACCGGTCGCCATGGCTTCAACCACCACGTTGCCATACGTATCGGTCGTGCTCGGAAAGCCAAATAGGTCAGCCGAAGCGTAGGCGGTCGCCAGCCATTCCCCTCCGAGATAGCCGGTAAAAATCGCATCGGGTAGTTGGGTGCGCAATTCGGCTGCATACGGTCCGTCGCCCACGAGCAATAGTCGCACAGGCAACCCTTCCCGTTCTCGGAGCTGAGTGACTGCTGCGACGAGGAGATCGAGATCTTTTTCCTTCGAAAGCCGACCGACATAGAGCAGGCCAATCTCTTCGGGAGCTTTCCCTCGCGACGTCCAAAAGGTCGGGTCGCACGCTTCAGGCCGGAAGAGCTCGACATCGAGACCGCGTGGGAGAATCGCCAACCGTGCGGGCTCAATCCCGCGCTCAATCCAGGCGCGGCGGTAATGTTCGGAGTTGACGAATACCGTATCCAACTGGCCATAGAACCAGTGCATATAGTTCCAAGCCAACGTCTCCAGATAAGTGTCGTCCGTGAGAATCCGGACGTATTGAGGAAAGTCGGTGTGATAAATGCCAGTGGCCCGAATCCCGAGCATTTTCGCTGCGAGCAGAGCCGTGACCCCGATCGGGCCTGGGGTAGAGATGATCAATTCGGTGAATCCCTCGCGTTGGATGTAATCGAGGATTTTCAGGATCGGGGGGAAGCTCAGCTTTTGAAGTTCGTATTCCGGGATTTCAAACTCTCCGATGGGGGGGAAATTCTTGATGGGGATCCCCAGCTCTCCGATCGAGTCGCGGGAAGTGACCACCACGAGGTCGGCACCTGCCGCAATTCCGGCGGCGGTCATTTTGCGAATGGTGGTCGCGACGCCGTTCACATCTTCGAGGGTGTCGGTGAACCAAGCGCGTTTGCGATTTTGCAATTCGGGCGGGATAGCGTCGGCGAGTGACTGACAGCAGGCCCGTAGGAGACGGCGATCCGGGGCCTGGCTGTGAAAAGCGTAGAGATACGGACTCAGCAACACCACGATCGGCACGAAACCGGTGAGCGATTGGAGGCTCTCCAAAACGGCCCCTTTCGAGATGTGATCGACGAACCGGGTAAAGAAACGAAAGGCGAGTTTGTCAGCAAAGAGGTTGGCAATGACAAAGGCCCGGCGTTCGGGTTCAGGAATGCCGACGGTTTCTTCCGCCAGGATTGCCTTGAGATCGGCCTGCGAAAAGGCGCTGGAAAGATCGTGCCACATTGAGGCGTTAAGCGGTTTGGCCAACTCGAAGATGCGCCCGGTGACAATTCCTTGGGCGACAAAGCTGAGCTTTTCGCCGAAGGAAAGATCGGTCGGGTCGCGCCCTTGGATAAAGCGATCGACCATCGTCTGGACCAGGTGCGCGTTCGCGCCCAATTTTTCGCTATATTTGTCTTTGACGTAAGCGTGGATGGTTCGGAAGAGGCTGTGGGAAAGGGCCAGGGGCGTGCCATCCCGGCCCGCCGGAGCCGCCCGGCCCGCGAGCAGTTCCCGAAAGAAATCGGCGGGCGAAGCGGCATCACCTGGGATGGCCGTAAAGCTCTGCCCCGCATAAATGCCGCCATGATCATCGGAGCCGCCGACCACGATTTTCAGCCACGGCTCTTCTCCCACCGGTTCGATCCCGTATTGGTTGGCCAAGAACTCGATTTTTTCGCGAGTGAGCCGGGGAAGAATGAACCGGAGGGTGGCACCCAACAGACCTTCGCGATAGCCATTCACCCCCTCAAACACCCGAAAAAGCAGCAACAAACGCTCGACATGAGCCGGGGTAAGCTTGCCATTGATGGAGTAGAGCGGGTGCGCAACTCCGTGGGCAATTTGTTCCTCGCCGAGGTATCGCACCAGATCGAAAATATTCTCCCGAGCCCGATCGATCACCCGAAACTGGGCTTCGGTGATGTTCCAGACCAACAAATGGATTTTGCAACGATCCTCGGGAAAATAAGTGGTCACCTCTGCGCTGAGGAAGACATCGGGTCGCCCGGCGATTTCGAGGCAACCAGCAAGGGTGTTGTGATCGGTAAACGTCACAAACCGCATGCCCGCCTTGAGGAGTTGCTGGTGGAGTTGGGCCGGATCGGAGTAGCTGTCGGGGAATTCAAACCGCCGCAACAACCATTCCGCCGATCGGTTGCTATGCCTCGTATGCAGGTTCAGGTCGACGCGCGCACTCATGGGCTAGCATGGGACGAAACCCAACCGCCATAAGTGGCGCAGGCATGGGTCTCAAGCCCCCGTTTGCAACAATTTCGCAACTGATTCCAAATACCAGGAAAACGGATGTCGGGGGGATGCACCCCGATCCTGAGCAACGGCTCCCGGCACACCCGATTGAACAACACCCCATTCCACCACAGGCTCCCCCACCGTCGCCAGCGGGCGCGGGTGCTGTAAACCAAGCTTTGCGAAGCCCAAACCTGGTTATCGACGAGTCGTTTCACTTCTTGAATGCGGGTGGTGTAAAGGAACCCCGCGTCGCGGGCCGCTCTTTCGGCAGCCTCCGACAGCAGCCAGGCCGGGGCGATGAATCCAGTCGGACGCGTGCCAAGGAAGGCCAGGGTTTTGACGCCGCGCGCCAACAAATCGCCCGCAGCAGCTCCATCCAAATCAAAAAATTCACCCTCATCTGCCGTGTAAAGCCGGGTGGTGATCCGGGTGCGCGGCCCTTCCCATCGGCGGCGTTCCCGCAAGTGCCGATACCCATGAAGCACCACTTCGTGGCCCGCCTCAACTTGGCGGGACAGCCAGCGCTTGAAATTAGGGTCGCGATCAAGAGGAGCGCGCCCGTGGTGGTCGGGGATCACCAGGAGGGACGTGCGCACCACCCCGCATCGAGCGAGATCCAACAGAATCTGATCGACCGCCGGTTGGGTGAGCGGGGAGACATCATGCACCGAAACCACCAGTGTCGGCTCCGGTGCATCAGCAGCCGCCCCGTTTAAACCAGGTTGCTGGCGGCGCTCCACTGGCTCATGCGGGGTGCGGGTTAGCCTGAGCCCGGGCTTCCATCCGAGCGAGTTCACAATCGGCATCGACCATCAAGCGGGCAAGGCCATCCATCCGAGTCTTTGGCTCCCAGCCAAGCGCGGCTTGCGCTTTCGCATAATCGCCGATCAACAAATCGACCTCTGCCGGCCGGAGAAATCTCGCATCGAAATCGACATGCTCATGCCAATCCAAGCCGACATGACCAAAAGCCACGTCCAAGAATTCCATGATCGTATTCGTCTGGTTGGTCGCCAGCACGTAATCATCTGGGTGATCCTGTTGCAAAATCTGCCACATCCCTTCCACGTATTCCTTGGCGTAACCCCAGTCCCGTTTCGACTCCAGATTGCCGAGCACCAATCGGTCCTGCAACCCCGCTTTGATCCGGCCCACCGCCCGGGTGATTTTGCGGGTAACAAAATTTTCCCCCCGGCGCGGGGATTCGTGATTAAAGAGAATCCCGCAGCAGGCAAACATGTCGTAGGACTCCCGATAATTTACCGTCGCCCAATGCGCGAAGACCTTCGCACAAGCGTAGGGAGAACGCGGGTAGAAAGGGGTGGTTTCGGTCTGCGGAATGGCTTGCACTTTGCCATACATCTCCGAGGAACTGGCCTGGTAATACCGCACCTTTTTGCCGATCCCCGCCTCCACGATCGCCTCGAGAATCCGCACGGCCCCTACCCCAGTCACGTCACAAGTGTATTCCGGAATATCGAAGCTGACTCGCACGTGGCTTTGCGCTGCCAAATTATAAATCTCGTCCGGTTGCAACTGATAGAGCAGTTTGACCAAGGCCACGGAGTCCGCCAAATCGCCGTAATGCAAAAAGAGCCGCTGCTCCGGCCCGCTTTCGAACGGCATCAAATGATCGATCCTCGAACGGTTCACGGTCGATGTCCGGCGGACGATGCCGTGGACTTCATACCCTTTTTCGAGCAACAATTCAGTCAGATACGAGCCGTCTTGGCCGGTGATCCCGGTAATGAGCGCTTTTTTCATGGGAGCCGAGTTTGAAACCATCATGCAGCCAACTTGTCCATCTCGGATTCGACTAATCGACGAATGATTTCATCAAAAGGAACGCGATTTTCCCAGCCCAAGAGCCGTTTGGCCTTGCTTGGATTTCCGCAGGGAGCCACCGGTTCCACCGTCGTCACAAGCCCCGGATCGTGCCGCACCCAAGGCAGCTTATTTCTTTAGCGATATATCTTGATACCGCAATCCCATCTTTATAAGTCGCTGATAAGCCACACGTTATTGCGCTGGTTTTCTCAAAATCCCGTAAGTCGTTGCCTATCAAAGTACCCCCCCCGGGGATCGAACCCGG
>CAZSPO010000177.1:0-7576 GCA_964608775.1 uncultured Chthoniobacterales bacterium
AGGCTTCGAGCCTCCCGCACCGTATCACCCCGGATACGCCTTGGTCGGCGCAAAGCCTTCTCGGGCCAAGCCTCGCACGAACTGACGCAACCCCCTGTGATTTATCCGGGTTAGGAGCGAGCCGAAGCGGGCCGGTGAAAGGCTATCAGCTTCATAGCACCGGCCCGTAAAAGATTGGAGTCGCAATGTTAGACCAGACCCTGCAACGGTTCCGTGCTGTCGGCGAAGCTTTCGATGGGGACGCCCGCGTATTTCAGCATGGAAAGGTAGAGGTTCGCGGTGGGGACGCGGGCGAGGGGCCAGGCGGCTTGGCTGTAATTCGGCGTCTCACAGAAACGCAGATGCTGGCCCTGCTTGAGCCGTCCACCAGCGTGACCGGCGAGGATGAGGGGGTAGTTCCCACCCCAGTGTTGGCCATCGGTCATGGAATCGCCGGAGAGCAGCAAGGAATTATCGAGCAGGCTGGAGCCGTCGGCTTCCTTGGAAGCGTGCATTTTTTCGTAGAAGGAAGCGAGTTGCTCGGAGATGTAAGCATTGATTTTGGTCATCTGCGCGAGCTTGTTTTTGTCTTGGTTGTGATGACTGATCGGATGCCAGAGTTCGGTCACTCCTGGGATAAAGCTGAAGTCATCGCCATTGGGGCCGTATCCAGCGAAGGCAACCACGCGGGTGGTGTCGGTCTGGAACGCGAGTCGGATGAGATCGAACATGGTAGAAAACCAGGCCGACTTTTCCTTGGCGGTTTCGGGTGCGGGAGCTTTTACATCGATTTTGGCCGGGGGCACATCGATCCATTTGGCATCCCGCTCAAACCCGGTTTCCAGCTCTCGAATGGAAGTCAGATATTGATCGATCTTTTCCTTGTCCGCACGCCCGAGCCTCCGTTCGAGGTCATGGCGGCTCGCGGTCACGAGATCGAGCAGACTCTGTTTTTGAGCGAGATTCGCTTTGAACGCCTCAATCTCTTTGGGGTTCTTTGGGGCGAAGAGGGATTGGTAGATCTCCAAGGGACTGCTCATCGTCGGGAGTGGAGTCCCGTTTTCAGACCAAGAGAGGATATGAAAACCGGATTTGTAAATCCCAAGCTGGAGCGAGGGGAATTTTGTATCCTGCCCGATATGCTTCGCGGCGACCTGGTCGGCGGACCAGCCGGGTTTGATGTCGGTGGGGCCGGGGCCGGTCCGTTTTCCCGTGCCGGCGAGCCAGACAAGGCCGGAGTTATGGCCACCGACATAGCCTTGGTTGCCGTAGTCGAGTTGGGAGAAATTTCGCGTGCCGGAGATGACCGAGAAGTGTTCGCGGACACGGGCCAGCGGTTGGAGGGCCGGGCTGATGGTGTAGTTGGGACCGTCATCCTTTGGAAACCATTCCTCCATATTGGTGGCGGTGCCGATCCAATGGAACATAAGACGGACGGGCGGTTTTGAGGCAGCGGCGGCCGCGCGGGTGAGCGGGGTCATGCACTCCAGGAAGGGGAGTGCGACGGTGGCACCGAGACCACGAAGGACGGTGCGACGGGAGAGATGCCAGGATTTTGTGCTCATGATGTTAGGAGGGGGTTTAGGTTACTTGGTGAGGAAAGGTTCGCTGACGACGATGGCTTCGACGAGCGTGTTGAGTTTGTATTGATCGGCCTTGGTTCGTTCGAGAATTATGCGCATGGCGGGTTGGTCGTTAAATTCGACCGGTCTGCCGAGGGCATACATGAGGAGTTTTTCGGTGAGGCAACGGGCGACATCGTCGGCGCGTTGGGCGAGGAGTTCGCGGAACTCGACGAAAGTGGCGAATTCGCTGCCGTTGGGCATTTTGCCGCTGGGATCGACAGGGAGGCCAGAATCCTCCTCTTTCTCGCGCCATTTCCCGATGGCATTAAAATTTTCCAACGCAAAGCCGAGGGGATCGATCTTGGCATGGCAGTTGGCGCAGGCGGGTTCTTCTCGGTGGGAAGCGAGACGTTCACGCAGGGTGGCCCCTTTGGTTTCTTTCACGGGGGGAACGTTGTTAGGGGGCGGCGGGGGGGGATCGCCAAAGATGTTTTCGAGTAGGAAAGTCCCGCGTTTTACCGGGGAGGTCCGGATCCCGTCGGAAGTAAGGGTCAGGATGCTGGCGTGGGTGAGGAGCCCACCACGGACGTCGGTCGGCTTCAGGCTGACGGGACGGAATTCATACCCTTCCACGCCGGGGATGCCGTAGAAATGAGCCAGCCGACTATTGAGCATGGTAAAGTTGGTGTGAAGGAAGTTGGTGAGAGGGAGCCCTTTTTGAAGGACAAAGAGGAAGAATTGTTCGGTCTCCTTGCGCATCGAGTCCTTCAGAGTCGGTTCCCATTCGGTGTATTGTTTGTCATCGGGAGCCATGTCGCCCAGGGTGCGAAGTTGGAGCCATTGGCCGGTAAAATTTTCTGCCAACGCTTGCGCGGCTGGGCTTTGAATCAAGCGCCGGGTGTGGGCGAGGACGGCCTCTGGAGAGTTGAGCTTGCCAGCTTTGGCGTCGGCATACAGCAGATCGTCGGGCGGCGCACTTGTCAGGAAGTAAGCGAGGCGGATGGCGAGCTCGAACGGATCGAGGAGTTGTTTCCGTTCATCAGCTCCATCCTTGTATTCGACCAGAAAAAGAAATTCAGGGGAGGCCATGACGCCCTGCATCGCAGCGAAGATAGCTGGGCGGAACGCGACGCCATCCTGACGGCGGGATTGGTAATAGGCGAGGAATTGCTCGATGCGGGCGGGCTCAGGCGGGCGACGGAAGGCGCGTTCAGCAAATTTGGAAAGGATCGTCCGCGCACCGGCGTCCGTTTCGGGGATGCCGGCGAACCACATCTGTTCGGCAGCGGTTTTGAATGGATCCGGCATAGGGCCTTCGAGTTCGACAGAGTGGAGAGTGATACCGGGCATGCCATCGCCTCTTCTGTAATGGAAGCGGTTGCCCATGGCCTCACATCCTAGCGAAATCCTTTTAGTGCCCGGCTTCAAAAGAAACTCGGTCTCATAGGTCTGCATGCCGGGGGAGACATCGGTGACGAGAAGTGAAATATTCTCGGTGTTCGTTTCCATTTTGACGTTCAACAGAGGCAGTTCTCCTTGCTGATTTGCCTCACCCCGGGCTTGCACGCGGATGCGATAGATGCCGGGTGGGCGTCCCCTTGCGGAGATCCATGCCGAGCTGAAATAGGTCACGCCATCGCTGGAGAAATTTAGGTCCCCCGAAAACCCAAAGCTGACAATTTGATTTTGATCCTGCAACCGGCCATGATCTACGCTTGCTTTGCGAGCGGCTGCCTCCAATTCTTTACGTTCGGCAGGGGAGATCGTTTTGTTGCGTTGAGTTTCTCTGATCGTTGCGCGGAGTTTAATTCCTTTTTGATACCACTCGGCAATGGAGGCGGGTTCGTGATAGAAGCGTTCCGGTTGCGAGGTCGGCTGAGGAGCGAACGCAGTCTCGATCATCCGACCAGCTGTCTCCATGTAAGCCCGCATCTGAGCTGGCGAGATATTTAACGCCAGACCAATGTTATCGAAGCCGTGAAAAGAATCATCATCGGGGAGAGCGAGGCCAGGATTAACGAGAGGGTTGAGCTGCAGCAAATCGCGCACGGTGTTTGCATACTCGTTCTTGTTCAACCGGCGGAGGACCACCTTGCCGCCGGTGCCAGCGAAGGCGGTTTCGGCGCGTTGAATTTCTTTATTCACCCAGTCGAGGAAGGCGAGCCGCTCGGGAGAAGGCGGTTGCGGCTCTTTGGACGGCGGCATTTCTTCCAACAACACCTGATCTTGCACCTCGCGCCAGATGTCGCCCATTTCAAAATCCGCAACCATCGGCCCGAGTTGATCGAGGCGAACGCCCGCTTTCTGTTCGGTCGGCCCATGGCATTCCACGCAGTATTTCTGGAGGAAAGGCCGGACGCCCGCTTCGAAGCCTGTCATGTCAGGCTCTGCCGCCCTCAAGGCGAGGGAAGTGGAAACGATAATCAGAAGGGGAAATAGAATGGTGCGACCCATGTAGCACCAATACTGCGGACTCCGTAAAACCTAAAGTTCACGGGCCGTTAAATCCGTTGAACCCCTACGAAAGAGTGGTGGTTTAGCTTCGATTTCCTTAAGTGGACCTGTCGAAAAACCGCAATAAGTGGTAAAATCGCGAGCGTTGTTTGGGGAAAGGGAAAACGGAATCAGGTTTGCCCGAGCGCTTTCGCCTTCCAAAACCGCTTTTCTAAACAGGAAATGATCCGGCTTTTCAAGAGAATGGGGTTAAACAACTTCGGCATGTAGTCTTCTGCCCCCATCTCGATGCAGCGGGCGACGCTTTCAATGGCGTCGACGGCGGTGATCATGATGACCGGAATTTCTTTGAGCCGAGGATCCGCCTGGAGGGCTTCCAGCGTTTGATAGCCGTCCATCACCGGCATGTTAATATCGAGCAAGATCAGATCGACCAGCCGATCCTTCAAAAGATCGATGGCTTCCCGTCCATTGGTGCTTTCTAGGATATGGCTGTAACCGGCTTGTTTGAGATAGCGCGTCATAAGAACGCGCATCATCTGGGTGTCTTCCACCACAAGAATGGTGGCGTCATCGAAAGAGGGGACTTCCATAGGATCAATCGGGGTCAGCTTGCAGGAGACTGATGTAAGCGGCTTCGTCTTTGATCACTTTTGCGACCGAAGCGGTGTGAGGCGAGGTCTCTATCATGTAGGGGGCAACGGCCGCTTCTTTGGCGACTTTGCGGAATTGCTCAATCATATGATCGAGGGTGGCTTTGGATTCCGTTTCGGTCGGTTCAATGAGCATCGCGGCGCTGTATTCCTTGGCGAAATGGACGCAACCCGCTCCCACGAGCGTCGGGGGGTGAATGCCGAAATCAATGAGGCGCTTGACAAAATCGAAGGCATTCACTTCGAGTGATCCCCCGCTCAACAGGCATTCGTGCATACAACGCTGTTCAAAAATTGGGGGCAAAAGATCGGCGAGCCGGGCCTGAATATAGTTGGCGTTGAGCACCGCATTTTCCGTTGCGGTCCGAAGCCCCGGCCCCCCATGGGTGAGAATGTAAGCCAGCGCCCGAAGGAGCACCTCGGTGTGGCCGAAGTGGTTTTTGACTTTTCCAATGGACTCCGGTCGGTCGAAATCAACCACCACCTTGCCATTGGCCCGTCGCACCACCGGCACCGGCAGGTAGGGCTCCAGAAAAGCCTTCACTCCGCAGGGACCCGCCCCAGGGCCTCCACCCCCGTGCGGGGTGGACAAGGTCTTGTGGGTATTGATGTGAATGACATCGAAGCCCATGTCGCCTGGGCGCACCAAACCCATTAACGCATTCAAATTCGCTCCATCATAATAGAGCAACGCCCCCGCTTCGTGGAGCATGGCCGCGATTTTCTCAATGTTTTCTTCGAACAAACCAAGGGTGGAGGGGTTGGTGAGCATCAAGCCGGCGACCCGATCATTAACCTGTTTTTCCAGCGCCCCGAGGTCCATCAGCCCGCGGCTGTCGGTCGGGATGATTTTACAGGAAAACCCGGCCATCGATGCACTGGCCGGGTTGGTGCCATGAGCCGAGTCGGGGATCAAAATAATCCGGCGGTCTTGCCCGAGTTTTTGAAAGTGCTTTTTGATCACCAAGAGTCCCGTGAACTCTCCGTGGGCCCCGGCGGCAGGTTGAAGGGTCACCGCATCCATTCCCGTGAGTTCGGCAATCGCCTCTTGCAGGTCGGCAAAAGCTTCCCAGACCCCTTCCAACGTCGCGGTCGGTTGGCGGGGATGCGCGAAACGGAATCCGTCCAGGGCGGCCACCCGGTCGTTCCGTTTCGGGTTGTATTTCATCGTGCAGGAACCGAGCGGATATGGCCCGTTATCGACTCCGTGCGACCATTTACTCAGATTGGTAAAATGCCGGACGACATCGATCTCGGTCAGCTCTGGAAGGCCGAGCGGACGATCGCGAATCAAGTCGGACGGAAGGTCGAGTTGAAGGGCAGGCGTCTCGTCAAAGTCCGCATCGAAAATCTGCGCCCCACTGATGCCGGGGCGGGAACGGGCGTAGAGGGTTTCGGTTTTCATGGCAGAATGGTCAGGCTGACTGAATGACCGCCCGGAACGCGGCGGCGGCCCGGTCGAGGTCCTCTTTGGGTTTGGTCTCGGTCACGGCGATCAGCAAACGGTTACCTCCTTCGCCAGTCCATTCGCCGAGGTTGAGGCCGCCGAAAATCCCCTTGGCCTCAAGTTTCTGTAGGACAGCCGGAGCGGAGACCGGGAGATCGATGGCGAATTCATTGAGAAACTCACCGGTCACAGCCGGTCGGACCCCAGGGATGGCGAGCAATTTTTCCCGGAGATAACGGGCTTTGCGGGCACAGAGAGCGGCGAGGCGTTGGAGCCCGGTTTCGCCCAACCAAGCGAGGTAAATGCTGGCCTTGAGGGCGAGCCAAGCTTGGTTTGAACAAATATGGCTGGTGGCTTTGTCGCGCGAGACATGTTGCTCCCGTTCCTCGGAGATGAGCGCCAGAGCTTCCTCGCCTTTGATGTCATCGCACACCCCGACGATCCGACCAGGCAAGAGGGATTGCAGCGATTCGCGGGTGGCGACTACGCCGAGGTAAGGCCCTCCGGCGTTCAGGGGCAACCCGAGGGATTGGGCTTCGCAGGTGACGATATCGGCGTCGCACTCGCCTGGGGAGCGGGTCAGGCCCATCAAGAGAGGATGCACGCTAACGTTGGCCAGGGCGTCGGCATCGTGGGCAGCGGCGATGGCCTGGGGCAACGGCTCGATGACCCCGAGACGGTTTGGGGTCTGGATGAGCAGGGCGGCGGACGGAGCCTCGGCGAGGGCGGCGGCTGCGGCCTGAATATCCGTGCGACCGCTGATGGGATCGAGTGGCACCATGACCACTTCGACTTCACGACCCGGCACGTAAGTTTGCAGCACTTCGAGGGTGTCGGGCCAAACCCCCGCACTCACCAGAATGCGACGGCGATTTTTGTGGCAACAAGCCATCCAAGCGGCTTCTGCCAGCGCAGTGGCTCCATCGTAAACCGAACAATTTACCGCTTTCCGCCCGAGCAGCCGCCCCAGGAGAACTTGAAAATCATGGAGATACCGGAGCAACCCCTGGCTCATCTCGGGCTGATACGGGGTATACGCAGTGAGGAACTCGCCCCGGTTCGCGATGGCGTCAACGACGGCCGGAAGATGATGCTCGTAAGCGCCACCGCCGAGGAAGCTCATGTGGGTGAGGGTGGTCGCATTTTTGGCCGCCAACGCGCGGAGATGGCGTTCCAGCGCAAACTCAGAGAACGGCCCGGCTAGGCGCAACGGGCGCTGCAACCGGATGGAACTCGGGATTTGGGAGAAAAGCGCCTCAATCGTCTCCGCCCCGATTGCCTCAAGCATGGCCCCCCGTTCGGTGGCCGAATGGACATTATGGCCCGTGAGCAGCGGGTCGTGGAGAGCGGTCATGAGAGAATGGGACGAGGAGTTTGTCGGTTGAACAACGCGCAACATCCATACCGGCAGGCCGAAGCATGGCAAGCCGAATTGCCCTCACCCAATCCGATGGGGTGCATCTCTCATGATTGCACTC
>CAZSPO010000178.1:0-7560 GCA_964608775.1 uncultured Chthoniobacterales bacterium
AAAGAATTCGTCGCGCAAAATCATCTGCTCCAAATGTATATCAAACAATGGCAGGACCTTCCTGCGCCGAGCGGCAAAGGCGATCTCGAAAAGGGAACCCAAGCAAACCGCAAGCTCTGGACAGAATTTAAGCAGGCGCTCCAAGGTCAACGCGGCAAAAACAAACCCGAGATTCAGAGTGACCGCCGGGTGTCCGCTGCGGTGACGGAAAAAGATTTCATGGGGGCCTTTGCCGGAAACAAGAACTACCGAATCGATCTTTCCAAAGTAAAAGGCGATTACATCTACCTTTCTGTCGCGGATTGTTGGGATGGGAATGAAGGAGATGTTGTGAATTGGACCGAAGGCCGGGTCGTCCGATTTGACGGAAGCAATCCGTCCGAAACCCCTTGGCAAGAGGTCTTCACTGAAGTCACCGATCATCTCAACGGGAATCAAGCCGTCGCGTTCGGTTCCCATCCGATGGGGGCAAATGTGGCACCCCACACCCTGGCCGTGCAGGCCCCCTCTGTGCTGCGGATGCGGGTGCCAGAAAACGTGCGCGATGCTGAGCTGCACCTGCAAATGAAGCTCGACCCCACGCACGGGATGAACGCCAGCACCCAAAGTGTGATCGACCATAAAGTGCCGGAAAACTTAAACTGGCTGCCTGGTCGTCGCATTCTCGGCAAATTGCAAAGCGACCGAGCGGCCCGGGCCGAGGGAGCCCACCAGCTGATTGGGCAATGGGACGATTACCGTTACAAAGCCTTCGGGGCGATCTCCGATCATGAACGGCGAGAACTACTCGCCCATGTGAAGGATGCCGGACAATTCGGTGCCCTCAATGAGCAAGAGGCGAAGGCATTGGGGATCCCTTGGCCGCTCCGTTACGATCTCGCCTTCTATCCCACCTGGATTCAGGCCTTTAATTTCGCCGAAGAATATCTCCCGCTTATGACGGAAGAGGAGCGGGCGGAATACGACCGGATCAACGGACTCCTGGTCAGCCTGGGAAGTCCAAGTGCCGTCGCCCTGCGCGAAGGGTTGCTCGCCGCCGGAATCACGGAACCTGCGCGTGGGCTTTTTCCCAGCGTCGAGCAATTTCAAAAGCTCCCCCCTCAACAACAAACCCATCTTCAACAGCTCGCCCAGGCCTATCTCGCGGACTTGCAAAAGGACCGGCCAGCCGCCCAGAAACAGATCGCTGACTTCATGCGCGTGGCTTGGCGAGGTCAGGTGACCCCTGCGGATGTCGAAAATATCATGGCGTTCTATGATCGCGATCGGCAGGCCGGCAAACATTTCGTGGTCGCGGTGCGCGATGCCCTTTTGCCGGTGCTGATCCACCCCCGGTTCCTGTTTCGGTTTAACCCGGCCACTCGCGAAGAGCTGGTGGCACTGACTCCGCATTCTCTTGCCAGCCGTCTCTCTTTCATGATCTGGGGCACGGTGCCCGATGATCGCCTCCTCGCCCTGGCTGAGTCGGGTGAACTTAACAAACCCCAGGTCTTGCAGGCGGAGGTGGAGCGGATGTTACAAGACGAAAAAAGTGAAGCGCTCGCCTCGGAGTTTGCCGGGCTCTGGCTGCAATTCGCCGATTTCGATACAGCGGTGAATCCTGACCCCAAAAAATTTCCGGATTTCACTCCCGAAGTTAAAGAGGCCATGGCGAAAGAGCCGGTCGAGTTCTTTAGCTATCTTTTCCGTGAAAACCAACCGATCACTGACGCGATCCTCGGCGATTATACCTTCCTAAATGAGCCGCTCGCCAAACTTTACGGCGTGCCAGGAGTCACCGGCCCGCAAATGCGCAAGGTGAGTATCAGTGATGGACGCCGCGGCGGGATCATTGGGATGGGGAATTTCCTCACCAAATTTTCCACCCCGCTTCGCACCAGCCCGGTGATCCGTGGTCATTGGCTCTATGAAAAAGTCCTCGGCATCCACATGCCACCCCCGCCGCCTAATGTTGCGCAGCTTTCCGACGGGGATCGGGATGAGAAAGGCCGGAGTGTCCGTGAACAATTGGAGGAGCACCGCAGCAACCCAGCCTGTTTTAGTTGCCACGACCGCTTTGACCCCCTCGGGGTGGCCATGGAGAACTTCGATCCGATCGGGGCATGGCGGGAAAAAGATACCGCCGGTGCCAAGGTCGATGCCGCTGGGCTCTTTGTCTCCTCGGGCCGGACGCTGAACGGGTTGGAAGGTCTTCGGGAATATCTCGCCGAGAACAAAGATCTATTCGTGAAGACCTTCTGCAAAAAATTGCTAAGCTACGCCATCGGTCGCGCAGCGGAGATTACCGATCAACCGTTGCTCGATGAAATGGTGGCTGCAATGAAGGCCGACGACTATCGCCCCGCTGCCGCTCTGAAAATTTTGATCGCCAGCCCGCAATTTCTCTATCAGCGAGATCAAGATCCTGCCGCTCCCACGACAGCCGCTGTTAATTGAGAGCGGTTTCTTCCCGCAGAGAGAGGCGGATGACCGTTTCTTCGCTCGGTTTGAAGCCGATCCGGTTGGCCCGGCCCCGAAGGAGGTGTTCTCCGGGTGGAAGGGAAAATGGGGCGGTGTAGAGCTGCCAGTGGGACGAGGGGGCATCGTCAAGCCGCCATTCCACCGAGGCCCCTTGCGTGCCGCAATACCAGTGGAACCGGCAGCGGCCCTCCCATTCAAACGTCCCGGCGATTGGCGTCGTCTCCACCCCTTCCGCATACCGACCCCGTCCAAGTGGGACGAGGCAAGGGGAAGCGGTGCCGGGCTGTTCTGAGCCGCTCCACCAGGCGTGCACCATCGCGGTTTCATCCACGGAACCGAATCGGTCGTGTCGCGCCATCCATTCGTCGAGCACCGTCCGAAGGCGGTCCAGGGTGGAGCGATAGGTGGGGTCGCGGGCGAGGTTGTGTTGCTCCCACGGGTCGGTCTCCAGATCGTAGAGTTCCTCGGCGGGCCGGACGCTGAGGAAGAGCTGTTCTTCTTCCTCTGTGAGGGTCCCATCGCTGATGGCATCAAAAAGCGCTTGGGTGGAAGCGTGTTTGAACTGGTAAGGCACAAAAAGGGCGCTGGTCTGTCGGTATTCGTTCCGCAGATATTTGTAACGCCGATCCCGCACAGCGCGGATCATGTCGTAGGATTCGTCATACCGGTCGCGCGTCGCGAAAATATGGTGGCGCGGCTGATTTTCGGGGCCGAGGAATGGTTGACCGTGCAGGTGGCGGGGCATTTCGACACCGACAAGGGAGAGCATGGTCGGCCCGAGATCGATGAGGCTGACGAGCTGATCGGAGACCGAGCCAGGGGCCAAACCGCCGGGCCAACGGACGATGAGCGGAACATGAATGCCGGTGTCGTAAGGCCAGCGTTTGGAGCGGAGTAAACCGGCACCGTGATCGCTCCAGACCACCACCAGGGTGTCGTCGGCCTCCCCATCGGCTTCTAATTGAGCCAGTAACTCACCGACCCGCACGTCGACCTCGTGAATTTGATCGTAATGGCGGGCAAGTGCGAGTCGGGTTTCTGGCGTGTCGCGGATGTAAGGGGGGAGCACGACCGTAGCGGGATCGGTGGCGGTTTGGGCGGGACCTTTTTCCTCCCACATGCCCGACTCGTGGGTGAGGGTGAAATTGAATACCGAGAAGAAGGGCTGGCCGGGTCGGCGATTTCGCCAATGGGCTTGTTTGCCGTTCTCATCCCAGGCGGACGTTGGCGGTTTAAATTGATAATCGGTCTTGTCGTTGTTCGTGCAAAACCACCCGGCGGCCCGGAGGTATTCGGGGAAGCATCGAACACAATGCGGCGGCACACATTCGTATGGTTGCGGCGTTTGGGGGGGTAACGCCCGGCGATGGGTCGTCCGCATATGATGGGCTCCGATGGCGGTCGGATAGAGGCCGGTGATGATCGCGGACCGGCTCGGGGCACAAACACCTGCCACGCTGAACGCCTGAGTAAAACGGCAACCTTCCGCTGCGAGCCGGTCGACGTGCGGGGTGCGGGCAACCGGATCGCCGTAGCAACCGAATCGCGGGTTGGCATCTTCAAAGCTGAGCCAAAGGATGTTTTTCGGGGGACGCGGTGTCATAGGCGACATCTTCCTTTGTGCGGGACTTCGATGGCAAGCCTGAGCCACCAAAAATGGGGGATTCGCTCCAAAGACGCTGGCTTATACTTTGCGGCCCCAAGTTTTCGGATACATCGTGCCCAAACTGAGTATTCACAAGGCGCTGGAGGCAACGCGCTACCGTGCGTGCCTCAGCTTTGACGCAAATCAGTATCTCCTCTTGACGCGTGTTGCAGATGTGATACATTTTTACCATGGCACGAACAGCAGTAGTCCATGCCAGAATTGACCAAGCGACAAAAGTCGCCACTGAGAAGGTTCTCGATTCTTTGGGAATGACTCCGACAGAGGCGATTCGACTTTTCTACCGGCAAATTGCCATCAGGAAGTCATTTCCCCTTGAACTGCATGTTCCCAACAAGTTGACCGCCTCGGTGCTCTCAAAAAGCGATAAGAATCAGGATATTGAGACATTTGAAACCGCCGCTGATCTTTACGCCTCTTGGGATAAATGAGGCTCAGTCAGACAAACCAATTCAAGAAGGACATCAATCGGGCACTGAAGCGAGGCAAGGACTTCTCCAAACTGAAGGCTGTTGTTGACCTCTTTCTCGCAGATAAGCCACTCCCTCAAAAGAATCGCGATCATCAACTAGGTGGGAACTGGGCAGGGCACAGGGATTGCCACATCGAGCCCGATTGGATTCTGATCTACAAGATTCTCGAAGATGACATTCGGCTTGAACGAACCGGAACCCACTCGGATCTATTTTAATGAGGAAAAACGCCAACATAGACGGTGCACCGAACGGCTACCCGCGTCATGCCGGAGTGCTGGGGTGACGGCGCTCCGGCCCCCCCGACCGGCGCTTGTTCCACCTGTCGCCGCCCCACTCCGCCCAGGTGTCAACGCGGCGAAGCCGCCAAAAAGAGGGCCTCGCTTTTCAGGGATCGAACAGAGCGTGCCGTGGCGACCGCGCTTCCTTTCTCCGACGCTGGTCTTTGTCGAGTTCGGTCATGCGCCCGGTTGCACCCAGCGGCGGGTGGGCGACGTTACCCCAGTATGTTTGAGATTCTCTTCCTCGTTGGGTTGCTGGCGTGGCTCGGGGCCATGCTCCTTGAGTATCTCTACACACTCCCCAGTTTTGGAACCGTGGCGATCGGGGCGTTGCTCTGTCCGCTCGTGGCGGCGGTCGATTATCTACGAGAAAAAAAACGCAATTGCTTGCAGGGCGTCGGGAGAAGCCGGTCGGCCAACCCGCCCGAACGATTTTATTGGCCGTGGCGACGGGCGCGACTGCGGCGGTCGATTGGTTGGAACGCGCTGATAGCCGGGTCGGCTTGGTGTGCCGTCTTTTTTTACCCTGCAGGCCGGGGAGAACCCCGCGCCGCTTGGATCGGCGTCGCGGTCGGGATGTTGGCCATCCTCGTCACGGGTCGGGGGCTTTCTCGCACGATCCTCTATTTTCAAGCCTGCCAATGGTTCGATCGCATGACGCCTTGGATCGTGGGGTTTTGTCGGCGCACCCTTTATCGTTTATCGGACAATCCCGAGTTTTTGGAGGACCCCTCCTTTGACCGCAAACCGAGCGGCAAGAAGATTGATTGATCTGATGGTGAGTTTCTGAAAGGGGTCTGCGGCGATGAATGAATTCACCGGGAACCTGGCCGCATGTTAATCGCCTTGCTGTTCATCGCGCTAGGCATTGCGATGCTTTATTTCGGGGCGGAATGGCTGGTGCGTGGGGGGGCAGGATTGGGGTTGCTCCTCGGTTTGTCGCCCTTGGTCATCGGGTTAACCATCGTCGCATTTGGAACCAGTGCACCGGAGCTGGGCGTGAGTCTTTCCTCGGCGTTGCGGGGTCAGGGGGATATCGCGGCGGGCAATGTGGTGGGGTCAAACATTTGCAATATCGGCCTCATTCTCGGGTTGGCAGCGTTGATCAGCCCGGTGCATGTGCAGCCGCAATTGCTTCGGCGGGATGTCCCGCTGATGGTGGCGGCGAGTGGGGTGTTAGTTTGGCTCTTGTGGAGCGGGACGGTCACGCGTTGGCAGGGGGGCTTGCTGGTGGCTGCGTTGGTGGCTTATCTCACTTATTCGGTGATGGAAGCGCGGCGTCACCCGGCGCCCTTGCCCGAGGAGGCAGAAGAGGCGGTGAGTCACGCGCCTCAATCGGTTTGGCGCTCAATCGGTTTGGTGGTTTTGGGTCTGGTGGTTTTGGTTTTCGGTTCCCAGCTTTTTGTGGATGGGGCGGTGCGAATTGCGCGCCTGCTGGGGATGAGCGAGGCGATGATTGGCCTGACGATTGTTTCCATTGGAACCAGTCTCCCCGAGCTGGCATCCACCGTGGTGGCGGCGGTGCGGGGTCACAGCGGGATTGCGGTCGGCAACGTCGTGGGATCTAACCTCTTTAATATTCTGAGCATCATCGGGCTCACGAGTGTGGTTACCCCGTTGCACGCGACCGGGATCACTCCGGTGGATTTGCTGGTCATGTTGAGCTTTGCGATTGCTGTCTGGCCGCTCGCTTGGACCGGGGCGCGATTCAATCGTTTGGAAGGAACAGGGTTGATCCTGGCCTATGCCTTTTACCTCGGCTGGTTGGTGATGAATCAGGCTTCATAAACCCGTCCAGGAGGCGAATCCGGAGCCGCTGCCAGCCAAGCCCGAATGGCGTCCAAATAATCGTCCCAGGCGACAAATCGGCGGGTGCGCGCTTCCTCTGCCGCCTTCTCCAAGGCGGGCCGGTCGTCGAGCCACTGTTTGATGGCACGGGCGAGCGTCTCGGGGGAACGGGGATCGGTCAGAAGCACCCCCCCCTGCCCGGCGGCTTCGGCCATCGCCCCGAAGTTGGCGCAAATCACCGGACGCCCCCGGACGAGACTTTCCTGAATGGGCAGGCCGAACCCTTCTTGCAGCGAGGGAAATACCGTGAAGAGCGCCTCGCGATAAGCCGCTTCAAGCTCCGGTTCGGGGACATGTTTCCGCCAAAAGACCGGCCATTCGCGTGAAATGGCTTCGATCTGAGCGGCGAGCGATTCCATTCCTTTCCCCACCCGACCGACCAGGATGAGTTCAAAGCGTCGGCCCGCTTTCCATAGTTGTTCGCAAGCAGCGAGAAGCGTTTCGTGATTTTTGCGCGGGGCTAAACTGCTGACAAATAAGAGCCGGGGAGGAGAATCAGGAGGGAGCGGTGTCGGGGGCGGCGAGGGATCCAACGGGAGATGAATGGTGCGAGTTTTGCCAGGAGCCATCCCAAGGGTCGCCCAGGCCCGGTGCAACTGGGTCTCGGTATGCGCGGTGCTGCAAATGACAGCATCGACCGTGGCGAGTGTCCGGATAAACCGTGCGAATGGCGTGTGCGCTGCGGTGGTCGGGTCGGTTTCCATCGCGACTTCCCAAGGAATAATGTCATGGCAAAGCACGGCCCGCCGCCACTGGCCTAAAGGACGGGCGAGCCACTCGCTCGCATCGCCGCGGCGACGGTTATGGCGACTGGCGTCACATGGAGCCCACG
>CAZSPO010000179.1:0-7553 GCA_964608775.1 uncultured Chthoniobacterales bacterium
GGCTCGGGTTGGAACTTCACGAAGCCCCCCGTTTTGGAGCCACTTGCTTCAAGCCGGGCCAGGTGCTGACCGTTGAGCCCGGTCTCTATTATCCTGGCCTTGGGGGGGCCCGGACAGAGGATGTCGCCATCGTGGGCAAGACCCGGGCGCGCTGGCTTTCCCAACTCGAAGATCCCTTCGAACTGGAGTAAGCCGTTGGCACCCCCCGTTTCATAAAAGCAGAAATTGGTTGCGCCGCAGATTTTTCTGCAGGGCGCGAAGTCCGAGGGGGGGCGTATCCGTTGTCATACCTAACCGGCGTAACGACCAAGCCTTGCGCAAAAAGATCAAGCAATCAGGATGGTCTCCCTGAAATAGTGGGGTTAACCCGCCGGAAACCGTCCGTTCTTGGAGAGAAGAATCGCCACCCAACGGGTCGCCTCGAAGTTGGCGAGCACAATCATCAAAATCACCGTCAACGGCACACACAAAAACATCCCGGGAATCCCCCAGAGCGTACCCCAAAAGACCAGGGAAAGAATGACGACCAGCGGACTCACATTCAGGGATTCCCCCATCATGCTCGGATCGACAAAGCTCCCCATGATCTGCTGCACCACGGTGATCCCGATCACCACCACCAGAAAGGGGCCGAGCGACTCAAATTGCACGAGCGCCACAAGCGAAGGCAGCGCTGTGGAAATGATCGAACCGAGCGTCGGGATGAAATTCAAAATGAAAATCAAGAGGGACCAGAATTCTGCGAATTTAAGACCGGCCCCCCGCATGATGGCATAACAAAGCAAGGCGGTGACGAGGCTGACGAAGGTTTTCACCCCCAGATAAGTTTGAATATCGCGATTGATTCGCCGGAGCACTTGCGCCACGGCTTCGCGCTTCGTGTTGTCAGGAAGCAACGCCTGAAATTTCGCCACCGCAAACCGGCCTTCCAAGAGGATAAACACGACATATAACAAAATGAGCGAGCTTCGACCGAGTAACGAGGTTAGCGTTGCCGCCAAGTTTCGCAGCATCTGACCGAAATCAACCGGGCGAATGGCATCTTTCACGACCGAGACTTGAGCGAGTTCGAATCGTTTCGCAAAATCCTCCTCCAACTTCACCAATCGCGCCTGGTAACGAGGCGCTTCATCTGCCACCGCCAAGGCATTGTTTGCCACCAACAAAACCAAGGCATACCCCATCAGCCCGATCAGAACAAACGCCAGAACCAAGGACAACCATCCCGGAGTTTTCCTTCCCGCAATCTGGATCCGACACAACCAGCCAGCTACCGTCCGCATCAAATAGACCCCGATCAATGCCAGCGTCAGTGGGACAAACAAATCCCGGCCAATATAAAGGACGGCAATTACACCCGCTACCAAAGCCATCCAAAGCCCCGCCGCCAGCAGCTTCTCCCGAAAGACGCGTTCCCTAGCGACTCTATCACCCGCAACGCCTCCGTGGCTACCGGGGTCGGCCATTAACATAAACCCCAAGGTTTCATAAAACAGAAAGTTTCCGCTCGAAAAAACGTCGACGATGATGGACGTTAGTTCGGCACGACTTCATCGACAATGATGTCCTTATAAGTCATTCCTCCCGGGATCATGGGCAACACATGCTCAGTGTAGGGCACCATCACATCCAGAACATAAGGACCTTTAGCCGCCAGCATCCGCTCCAACGCGGGACGCACCTCCGAGGGGTGGATGATTCGTTCGCACGGCACCCCAAATCCTTCACATAATTTGACGTAATCCGGATAGATCGACTTCGGCTCGCGCGCATCACCAAGATACGTATGCGCCCGATTGCTCTTGTATTGCAAATCCTCCCATTGCACCACCATTCCGAGATGTTGATTGTTGAGGATGATGGCTTTGGCAGCGATCCCTTCGACTTTGGCCATCGCCAATTCCTGCAAATTCATGAGGAAAGAGCCGTCGCCATCAATGTCCACCACTTGCACATCCGGACAGGCAACCTTGGCTCCCAAGGCCGCCGGGTATCCAAATCCCATCGCTCCCAACCCCGCCGAAGTCAGCAAGGTCCGCGGTTGATTGAAATCATAGAATTGAGCTGCCCACATTTGATGCTGCCCCACACCTGTGGTGATAATGCATTCTCCTTGGGTCAATTGGGAAAGTTGCCGAATCACGCTCTGCGGTTGGATGACGTCTTTCGTATCTTTGTATTTTAACGGGTAAGCATGGCGCCATTTCTCAATTTGCGCATACCACTCCGGAAAACGGTCGTGACCCGCCGCCCGACGTTCAAACCCGGCTGCTGTTAGCATTTCATTCAAACGACTCAAAGCCCGTTGGACATCCGAGAGAATCGGCAGACGGACCACTTTGTTCTTATTAATCTCCGCCGCATCGATGTCGATATGAACGATTGTGCCATGCTCACAAAAAGCCTCGATCTTTCCAGTCACCCGATCGTCAAACCGAACCCCGATCGCCAGAAGCAAATCCGCCTCATTCACTGCGTTGTTCGCATAGACGGTCCCATGCATGCCGAGCCATTTGAGAGAAAGCGGGTGGGTCTCGGGAAAACATCCGATCCCCATCAACGTCGTCGCCACCGGCACCTGAGCCCGTTCGGCAAACTCCACCATTTCCGCCGATGCGTTAGCCGAAATCACGCCGCCCCCACAATAAATCATCGGCTGCCGGGCATTCGCCAACAGACCAATCAACTCGTTGAGCGCCACATCGTCGGGCTCATACTGCGGTTGATACCCCCGCATGCTTAGCTCCGCCGGAAAAATCGGGTGCGCTTCCTCGTTTTGAATGTTCTTCGGCAAATCAATTAACACCGGCCCGGGTCGACCACTCTGAGCAATGTGAAACGCCTCTTTCACAATCCGCGGAATGTCGTGGATGTCCCACACGAGATAACTGTGCTTCACCACCGGCAGGGTCATCCCAAACACATCGGTCTCTTGAAAGGCTCCCTTGCCGATCATCGCCTGAGGCACCTGGCCGGTAATGGCCACGAGCGGCGTCGAATCCATATAAGCGTCGGCAATGCCCGTCAGCAAATTCGTGGCCCCCGGTCCCGAGGTGGCCATGCAAACTCCCGCTTTCCCGGTCGCCCGGGCATACCCCTCCGCGGCAAAGACTCCCCCCTGCTCATGACGCGGCAGGATGGTGCGAATTTTTGTCGATCGAGTCAGCGACTGGTGAATCGGCATCGAAGCCCCTCCCGGATAGGCAAAAATCGTGTCAACCCCTTCCCTTTCCAAACAGGCCACCAAAATATCAGCCCCTTTCATCAAAGGGCCGCGTTCGCCGGCAGGAGTTTTCACAAAGGTGGCTTTGGCTTGTGTCGTGGCATTCATGGCATCAATGGAAAAGAGTCGGATATTAGTAGCAAACGGCCCGGCTCACAAGGGGAAACCACGAGCAAATCCGAACGAGCGTCCGGAGCTAAATCTTGTAACCGAGCCGGGGCGGGCTCAGCGGTGTGACAAGATTCAGCTCGCGGACTGTCGCGGACTTGACTTCCCGAGCCAATCGAAGACCGATCCGTTCCCCCCGCCACGTTTGTTCTGTGAGCAAGCGTCCTGGGGAACGTAACTGGATGATTTTTTGCGACCTCTGCCGATCCATTCCCACGACCGGGAAGTTGGTCGCGGATGCATGCCATTGGATTTCGAACGGAAATGAATCCGTCAAGAATATCAGCCTGACCCGAAGCCCAACAAAATGAAAGACAACCGTCGTGCAAGCGGGTAGTCCTCCCGGATGGATCACCCATTTCTTCATGCAAAGCCGGTATGGGTTTCCATACCTTCCACCGCGACGATGTCGCAACTGGGATTTTTCGGGAAAATAACCACGGAACATGCCGGGCCCGTGCGTCTTCGTCTTGGCGGCTCTCACGCCTACCGTGTGTTTGTGGATGGCCGGTTTGTTCACTACGGCCCGGCCCGCTGTGGCCACGGTTGGTACCGCTGGGATGAGCTGGAGAGCGAGCTGGCTGCCGGAAACCATACGATCGCCATCGAAGCCGTTCATTACGATGTCCCCAACTTTGTGTGGGCAAGCGGGGAGGCTTTTCTCCAAGCAGAAGTATGGTCTGGCCACGATCTTCTCCTCGCCACTCAAGCCACGGATGCATCGTTCCACGCCAAATGGATCAGTGAACGCCTGCTGCACGTTGACCGGATCGGAATTCAAAGGCCCCATGCCGAAATTTACCAGTGCACAGGAGCCACTGACCTTTGGCGCACCGGCGGCATCGCAGCCGAAGATCGCGCCCCGCTCAAGACCCTTCCGCCCAGACGCTGGGTTGATCGCGGCGTACCCATCCCCTTCTTTCGTGTGATTCCAGTCACCAAACAGGTCGACTCCGGAACGTTCACCCGTGATGCAACCTTCGCTCCCACCATCCCATGGTATCGCCAGGAACCTCTCCACTCATGGCTTAAGAATTATCAGGATGATGAAATTGTCGTTGACATCCTTCCCTACATCGAGGGCATCGAATTTCACCCAATTCTCAAATCTAGCCCCAAGGATTTTCACCCGCTCGACCTCACTGACCAGACCTACACCACGCTAAAACTAGACGCCAACCGCACTGGCTTCATTGGGGTCGAAGTGGAAGTGCAAGCAGCCACCCGCCTCATCATTTTGTATGATGAACACCTGGTCGGCCCGACTCTACACCTGCGTCCGCGCGGACAAAACCGGGTGATCGTCTGGGATCTTCAGCCCGGAAATCACAGATTGGAGACGATCGAGGTATATACTTTTCAGTATATGAAGGTGCTCAATGAAGGGGGGCGTCTGCGCCTGAAAAATGTGACCCTGCGTGAGTATGCGAACGACGCTGTCTGGGAGGTAAGCTACACGCATCCTGACCCTGAGTTACAGCTGGTTTTCGAGGCGGGCCGACAGACGTTCCGTCAAAATGCGCCCGATCTCTACATGGACTGTCCGGGACGCGAACGGGCGGGTTGGTTGTGTGATTCATTCTTCACCGCTCGCGCCGAATCTGCCCTCTGCGGGCATTCCCGGGTTGAACGCAATTTCTTAGAAAATTTCCTCCTCCCCGAGCGCTTCCCTTACATCGAAGTCGGCATGCTCCCCATGTGCTACCCATCCGACCACGCCAATGGACGCTTCATTCCGCAATGGGCGCTTTGGTTTGTCCTTGAACTAGAAGAATACCTTCACCGGACGGGGGACAGTCGGCTCATTGAGCGCGCGCGGCCACGCGTGGAGGCATTAATGGCATGGTTCGCCAAGAAGGAAATGCCGGGCGGCCTCTTGCGCGAATTGCCGAGCTGGAATTTCATCGAATGGTCTGAGGCCAACAAACTCACCAAGGGCATCAATTTCCCTACTAACATGCTGTATTCCGGGACCCTTGAGTCTGCCTATCGGCTGTATGCTGAGCCGACCTGGAGAGACCGCGCCCAACGGGTTCGCGCTGCCGTCATGGAGCACGCGTGGGACGGCACTTGGTTTCATGACTTAGCGGTCATCTTTCCTGATGGCACCTTTCAGGTCACCCCTGAGCGGACTGAGGCCTGCCAATACTACGCCGCGTTTTTTGGTTTTGCTGGTCCGCACAGCCATCCCGATTTTTGGCAAGCACTCGTCCATCGCCTCGGGACCAGCCCGACGGAAGAGCCGGTCGAAGGCCTGTTCCCCGCCAACGTCTTTATCGGTTACTACCTGCGCATGGACCTACTCCTCAGACACGGGGAGCACGACACATTGAAGAGGGAACTCAAGGGGCTTTACCTCGAAATGGCGCAAATGACCGGCACCTTGTGGGAAAAGAAAGATGAACACGGAAGCCTGAACCATGGTTTCGCCAGCTACGTCTGCGCGGTATTGAAGAGGTTGGAAGCCGCCGACGCCTGAAGGGATGGGGGCAGCGTGCGGAAAATCTTGACCGGCACCTGCTTCCACATCCGAAAAATTTCATTTGATTCTCCAGGGGGCAACACCCAACTCTGCCTGATGGAATCACCCTCGCGACCGAACCTCCTCGTCATCCTCTGCGATCAACTCCGCCGCCAAGCCCTGGGGTGTTACGGCGACCCAAACGTCTCGACCCCTCACCTTGATGCCCTCGCCGACCGGGGAGTTACCTTTGACAACGCCTGCTCAACCTACCCTGTTTGCGTCCCGTTCCGCTTCAGTTTGCTGACGGGAGAATATGCCCACAGCCGAGGAGTCCCTGCCATTGGATACCGTCTCTCTCCCGCCGAACGAACGCTCGCAGACGAGTTTAATGACGCCGGATACGAAACCACTTACATCGGGAAATGGCACCTCGATGGGGGCAGCGATGTCACTTACACCCTCGGCGGCGGTCCCCTTCGCAAACGCCCCATCCGCCGTTCCCATCGCGGCGCTTGGCATAAATGGCTGGGCTTCGAGGTGATCAATGATCACTTCAACACCTATCTATTCGAAGACAATAATGAAGAACCCCACGTTTTACCGGGATACCAAACCGAGGTTCTCGGGTCCTTGACCCGTGAAACCCTAGCCAAGCGCTCATCGCCAAAACCCTTCTTCTGTCTCCTTTCCGTCGAGCCCCCCCATTTCCCGTTTGAGGCACCCGAGGCCGACCAAGACCGCTGGAGCGACCGCACCTTAAAACTCCCCCCTAACTACGGCTTCGTCGATATTCAACACGAAGGTTATCCACCGAAACACCGCCTCGCTTTTTACCAAAAAATTGCCAGCGAAAAGCAGGTCGAATCCAATCGCAACTATTACGCGATGATTGAAAATCTGGACCGCGAAGTTGGGAGAATCCTCGCTTACCTAGAAACCTCCGGCCAAGCCGAAAATACCATCCTCATCTTTCTCTCCGATCACGGCGAAATGAGCGGGGCGCATTGTCTTTCCGGGAAATCGAATCCATTCGAAGAATCGGTCGGCATTCCTCTTATCATCTATGATCCGCGTCATCCCGAGCGCGCAGGAACGCGGATCAGCCAGCCATCAGCCACCGAAGACCTCTACCCCACCCTCTGCGGGCTTGCCGGTTTCCAACCCCGAGAGCCGAAACCCGGCACTGACCTCGCCCCCCTCATCGCCAGAGGCAATGCCCCCGAACGCCCTGGTGTCCTCCTCCAACATCTCAATGACAACCGCCAAGACGGAGCCTATTTCCAGCACAACTGGCGGGCGTTCCGTTCTGAACGCTACAGTTACATGGTCTTTGGTCGCTGCATTGACCCCCTCAAACCCTGGCGGTTCTACGACTTGGAGACAGACCCCTACCAACTCAAGAACCTCATCGACTCTCCCGACCAACAGGAGATCATCGCCCAGCACCACGGCTGGCTCCGCGCCCGTATGCAGGAAACTGGCGACGACCTCAACATCCTCGCGGCCGCCTTTGGCCATCCCGCGCTCCATGACCTCCCTGCCGCGTTGCGGAGATAGTCGCCCCCGCAATGGGGTCGGTAACAAATCTTGACAGTTCTTTCCATTGGTCAATTGGTCGAGGGGGTCATCGAGGGGGGGGGCATCTCTCATGATTGCAATCTGGATTGGGGAGCGCCGACTTCCAAGGTAGCGCCCCGC
>CAZSPO010000180.1:0-7538 GCA_964608775.1 uncultured Chthoniobacterales bacterium
GAGGAGCGCCCGACCGAGAGCCACCCGCTGGCGTTCGCCGCCGGAGAGCCCTGGCGGCAGCCGGTCGAGCAGCGGCGCAATCCCCAATCGATCCGCCATATCGCGCACGCCCGCTTCGATCTCAGCCGGAGGGCGGCGGCGAATTCGGAGGGCGAACCCGAGCTGTTCCCGGACGGTCATGGTGGGAAACAGGGCGCCGTCTTGGGGAACATAACCAATCCCCCGTCGCCCAGGCGGTTCGCGGGTCACCTCCTGGCCATCAATGCGAATCGCCCCGGCCTGGGGATGGCGGAGGCCGGCGATCAATTCCACCAAGCTCGTTTTCCCGCTGCCCGTCGCCCCCATGAGCACCGCATAGGTGTTCGCGGGAACGGCCAACGAAATTTCGCGCAGGGAGAAAGCCCCGGCCTGCCAGGCGATTCGGTCGAGCTGTATCATCGTGGTTCCTCCCCCATCCGACGAATGGCGACCAAGACGAGCATGGCCGTGGCGATCAGGAGGAGGCTGACCGCAACGGCCGCTTCCAAGTTGCCGACGCTTAGCTCAAGCCAGACGGTGGTCGGGAGCACCTCGGTTTTCATCCGGGTCGCTCCCGCAAAGACCAGGATCGGGCCGAACTCACCCAAACTGCGCGCCCAAGCGACGCTTGCAGCCGCGAACATCCCTTTGCGGGCCGTGGGCAAGGTGACCAACCAGAAGGCCGCTCCCCAATTGGCTCCCAGCGTGCGAGCCACATCCTCCGGGCGAAACGAGATGTGATCGAAGGTCCCACGCATGGTGCGAATGGCAAAGGCGGCACCGATCACGAACTGCGCCAGCACAATCCCGTATACCGTGTAAGTAAACGGGATCACCTGTTCAAAAAGTCGGCCCAAAGCGGTCTGGAAGAAAATCAGCAGACAAATCCCGACCACCATCGGCGGCAACACAATCGGGATGTCGAGAATCGCTTCGAGGGTCGATTTCCCCCGGAACCGCAATCGCGAGAGCAAATAGCCGGCAGGAACCGCGAGCAGAAGGGAGAGAATCGCGGTGATCGTGCAGGTGATCAGGCTCAGCATGATCGAGTAACGAATCTCCGGCGTGTTGAGCGAGGCCACGATGGTGCCCGGATTCGCGTAACCGGCCGTGGCCGCGATGAGGGCCACCATAAAAGCGGCATACCCCAGCACCACCGCCCAGAGCAGCAACCAAAACAACCGGTCCGCCACAGGGAGTCGCGGCGGCCCGACGCGGGGGGGCGGTTCGCTGGAAACAGAGGCGAGATCAGCCATGACAGATCACTCAGTCAAGCTGGCCGGGCTCGGCTCCGGATGCCTGCAGCCACGGCGGCACCTCGATGTCCCGACTTTGAATCGGAGCCTCATCCGCCCGCCAGACAAACCCGGTCCCGGTAAACGCCGTCTCATTCGCCAACAAATGCTCCAATAACCGCCCGGCGAGCTGCGCCCGTGGGGAATCTTTCCGAACCGCAAACGGCTGAATGGCGACCGCTCCGGGATGTTCGATTTTCTCAAACGCAAGATGTTCCTCCTGCAACTGGGCATTCACCCGATAGACAATCGCGGCATCCAACGCGCCGCCCCGCATTTGATTAATCAGAAAATCGGCGGTCGGCACCTGCACCACCACATTTTTCATGATGGCTTTGTGCAAACCCGAATCGCGCAGAATCCCATCGGTCATGTAACCGAGCGTCGACTGTTTTGCGTTGCAAATGCCGACCTTCAACCCTGGCTGCGTGAGGTCCACGAGGGTGCGCACCGTCGCCGCTTTCTCCTTAGGAACCGCAATTCCGATGTCGGTCTCTGTTAACAAGGTCACCTCCGGAAAATGCTCGGCCACCGGCGGAACAAAACAGAGGTCGCACGCGTAATAGGCATCGGGAAATTTCGGGTCTTCCGTCGAAGTCATCGCCTGCATGGTCGCGCAAAGAATCCCGCACCCATTAAACACCGTGGTCACCTCCACCCCCTCCCGGTCGGCAAACGAACGGAGCAACCCCTCAATCGCCGGGCGATTCACCCCACCGCTATACAAAATCAAAGTCGGCTGCGTCGCCCAGATATCCCCTGGGATCGGCTCGAATCCCACTTCTTGAATGACCGCTGCCCCTTTCTCCGGGGCGGTCAAAAATCGGGCAAACCGAAGGGCCGCCGCCGGATCGGTGGCCGTGGTGAGCACCCCGATGCTGGCCACCTCGGCAACGGCATCCAGCTCCGGCACCCGCACCGCTTCCAGACCGGGGAACTGCACGGTCATCGCTTCCCAGACAATCGCGGCATCGACCACCCCCAAGCTCAGGTCGGAGGTGATTTCGGGCACGGTCGGCTTCATCACCGCCACCCGCGACGCGAAGGTCTCCCATCGGTCGCCCAGTGCGGCCCGGGTCGATTTACCGGCGCTCGCGGCTTCCGGATTGCAAATCGCCGTTCGCACATCTTCCCGCATCAGGTCGTCGAGGGTCCGAATCCCCTTCGGATTGCCCGCCGCCACCGCGATGACCGGAATCTGGCGCAGCACCGGCAGCACTTCCTTCACCAGCCCCCGCTCGCGTGCGGCCTCCATCGTCCCTTGGTCGGCCGCCACAAAGAGATCGCCCTGCTTCGCCACTTGTAATTGGCTCAAGAGGGTGGCGCTGCCGCCAAATTGGAATTGCACTGACTGCCCGGTTTCCGCCGTGAAAAGGTTAGCCACAGCTTCCACCGGCTTTTTGAGCCCGGCGCCGCAATAGACCACGAGAGGGGGGCCGGAACCGTCCGGTCTGGAGCCGCCCTGTTGGATAAAGAGCAGCGCACCGCCCAGCAGGGCGAGGAGGATAATCAAGAGGAGAAGCGCTTTTTTCATGGGAAGATTTTAGTTATTACGTTTTCTCAGCGGAAAAACCGCGCGATGGCAAGGCCGCAAAGAAGGAGAATTCCGCCGCCGAAAATGAGCGGAAACCAGTTGCGCTCTGCCGCCGCGACCGGAGTCGGCGTTGAGGGGGCCGTGGTCACCATCTCGGGCGTGGGAGCCGCCGACGCAGGGGCCATGCTGGCAAGAGCCGGGGTCGCCGCCGCTGCTTCTCTCAGCTTCGCCTCCCAATCAAACGCCATGAGTAGATCCCAGCCTGGGTTGTCTTTCTTCACCTGACAACTGCAGGCACCGCAAAGGTAAAGCACCACCTCATCCAGGCGATTCTCCAATTCGTCATCAATCGGCAACATCCCGAGGGCGCGCCCCCGTCCGAAGAGCGGAATGACCACCGTCTCTCCGGTATCCTCTTCCCCGAGGAAACGGGTGAGCATGGCAACCAACGGGCGTTCCGTCTCGTCGGCGCGGCTCAAGGTGAGGGTGGAAAATCGGATCGCCAAGGGTGGCCCCGGCCCCAGGGTGTCGGCGGGATCGGTGGGGTCGAGCTCAGGAAGGTCAACCACGCCTTTTAAATACTGAAGACGCGCCTCTGTCCGGGCCACCGCCGCTGCGGGGTCTTCCCCGGCTGCATGTAAAATCAGAAAGACCGCCGAATCCCCCCCGGTGATGCGTTCCCCCAAGGTCCGGCGCACCGGTGAGTCGAGCCAGGCAGGGAGTGCGTCGGGAGTCAAAGCCTCGGCTAAAGGGATCCAATCTTCGGCGAACGGTTGGAGTAGCACCGCTCCCGCCGCTGGCTCCCCCTCCCCGGCAGGTTCCGCCGCGCTCAAGAGCAGCCACGGATCGGGGGTGGGTCGTGCCGCTTCCCAAACGGACAAATCCGCCGGGGGCACTTCCAAATGGTAAGGCTCCGCTGACCAATGATCGAGGGCATAACGGAAGACCGGGATTGAGCAAGCCCCCGCTGGGGCAACGCCGCCGATCACGAGCAAGCCGAGCCAGGCTCCGAGGTGGAAGAGAGTGAAATGCGCGGTTTTCAATAGGATGGGAGTATCGTCGAAAAACCGGGCAGCGTCCGGCAGACTTTCGTTGGAAGAGGGCATTACAGGCAACATTTGTTTGGAGATCATAAGAGAACGGGTGAAGACTTTTCCTTCCGATCTGCGATTGCGCAATCCGTGGAACTGCTTTGAGCACGAGGGAAATGGTATCCCGCACTGGGCTTGCCTTTTTTAGGGGAACCGGTTGCACTACGCCGAACCATGCGTTCTGCCCGATCCCCCAGACATCATTATTGGCGCAGGCATGGCACCCTGATCATCGTGCTTTTGGTGATTTGGCTGCTGGTGCCCAATGTTGGCGGCATTTTTTTTGTGGAAACCCTCAACCGCTGGCAGTTTGGGGGGTTCCCCCTCGGCTTTTGGATTGCGCAACAGGGGGCCATCCTCCTCTTTCTTTTGCTCCTGTTGGTCTATGCCGTGGTGATGGGGCGGTTTGATCGGGAATACCATCGGGAACGGAAAGAGGCGGGAGAGGAACAATGACCTCGCAGGCGTGGATTTTTATCATGGTGGCCGTGACATTCGGCCTCTACATCGGCATCGCCATTTGGAGTCGGGTGCAAAACACCCAGGGCTTTTATGTGGCCGGGCAGGGGGTGCATCCGGTGTTGAACGGCATGGCGACTGGGGCGGATTGGATGAGCGCGGCCTCGTTTATTTCGATGGCCGGGATGATCTCCGTGCTCGGTTACACAGGCTCGGTCTATTTGATTGGGTGGACAGGGGGGTATGTGTTGCTGGCCTTGCTCCTGGCACCCTTTCTCCGGAAGTTTGGGAAATTTACCGTGCCCGATTTTATTGGGGATCGTTATTATTCAAACATGGCTCGGTTGGTGGCGGTTTTTTGCGCCATCTTTGTCTCGTTCACTTACATCGCTGGGCAGATGCGGGGGGTCGGCATTGTCTTTTCCCGATTTTTGGATGTGCCAGTGGAATACGGGGTGGTGATCGGGATGGTGATCGTCTTTTTCTACGCCACCCTCGGGGGAATGAAAGGGATCACCTACACACAGGTAGCGCAGTATGGGGTGTTGATCATCGCCTATCTCGTGCCGGCGATTGCGATTTCGATCAAACTCACCGGCCAACCGATCCCGCAGATTGGGTTCGGGTCAATGATCACGGATGGGCCGCAAGCGGGGGTCTATCTGTTGCAGGCGCTCGATGATTTGCATCGCGAGCTGGGGTTTCCGGAATACACCTCGGCCTTTGGAGCGGGGAACATGGCGATGTTAGATGTGTTTTGTATCACCTTTGCGTTGATGGCGGGGACGGCGGGGTTGCCGCATGTGATCATTCGATTTTATACAACCAAGACCGTGGCGGGTGCCCGGTGGAGTGCTTTTTGGGCGTTGTTATTCATTGCGATTCTCTACCTGACCGCCCCGGCCGTGGCGGCCTTTGCGCGGGTGAATCTGATTCAGACCCTGCATCAATCGAACTATGCCGAGGTGCCAGCTTGGTTCACCCGCTGGGAGCAGACCAAGCTGATTGCGTTTGAAGACCGGAACGGAGACGGCCGGATTCAACTGGCGAAAGACCCAGCGGTGAATGAGCTGACGATCGACCGGGATATCATGGTTCTGGCGAATCCGGAGATCGCGAATCTTCCCGGTTGGGTGGTCGGGTTTATTGCGGCCGGGGCGTTGGCGGCTGCGCTGTCGACGGCAGCGGGGTTGTTGTTGGTCATTTCTTCGGCGGTTTCCCACGATTTGATGAAACGGATTCTTCGACCGCAAATGGGGGATCGGGAGGAACTGACCTGGGCTCGGTCGGCGGCGGTCGTTGCCGTGTTGTTTGCGGCCTTCCTGGGGATCAAGCCGCCCGGATTTGTCGCGCAAGTGGTGGCGTTTGCCTTCGGCTTGGCGGCTTCGAGTTTTTTTCCAGCTATCGTGTTGGGGATTTTCTGGAAACGGGCGACCAAAGAAGGGGCAATTGCCGGGATGCTGGCTGGGATTGGTTTCACGGCGGCTTACATCATCTATTTCAAATTTATCCCCGGGGCTGATCCGGCTCACTATTGGTTTGGGATTAGTCCGGAAGGGATTGGGACGCTCGGGATGCTCTTGAATTTTGTTGTCACCATCGGAGTCAGCCTGGCGACACCGCCCCCACCGGCCGAAGTGCAGGCGGCCGTGGAGGAAATCCGTTACCCAGAAGATCCACCCAGCGTCTCGGCTGCCCATTGATCCAGAGAACCTGGGTCACTTGGCGGCTTGCTATCATGGCGCGGGGCCGCGACGATAACAGCTATGCTCTCGCAGACCGTCGAATATGCCTTGCGAGCGGTGGTCCAACTCGCGGCGGCCGCCCCGGATTCGTGCACGACCGAGCAGATTGCCCGTGTGACCAAGGTGCCGCCGGCTTATTTATCGAAGGTGCTACAAGCCTTGCGAAAAGCGGGTGTGGTCCGGTCGCAACGGGGGGTTGGCGGGGGGATGCTTTTGGTGAAACCCCCCGCCGAGTTGACCCTTTTAGAGGTGGTAAATGCGGTCGATCCGGTCCAGCGCATTCGCTCCTGCCCGTTGGACATCGCGTCGCATGGCATTCGGTTGTGTCCGCTGCATCGTCGATTGGACAATGCCTTGGCGGCGGTGGAAGCCGCCTTTGCGGGGACCACCTTGGCGGAGGTGTTGGCTGAACCGAGTGCCAGTATTCCGCTCTGCCCGTTTCCGCCGCCCGCCGCTTCTACGCCGGGCCGGGTGGACAGCCCAGCACTCGGTGGAGCTCCTCGCTGAGTTGGCGGGGGCCGAACGGCTTTTGTAAAAAAGCCGCCACCTCCTGATCCCGCAGGCGGGTGCGGACATCCACCTCGCTGTAACCGCTCATCAAGAGGACAACCACGCCGGGATGAATGCCGCGCAACGCCTCCAGCACTTGGTCGCCCGGCATCGTCGGCATGGTGAGATCGAGAAGCACGGCGGCGAACGCCCCCGGCTCCGCCCGGAACGCTTCGATGGCCGAGGGACCGTCCCCATAACCTTCCGGCTGAAAACCAAGGTGCGTTAAAATTTGGCAAACCACCGCGCGAACGGTGTCATCGTCGTCGACCACCAAAATCCGACCACTTTGTTTGCCCTCAGGCGCGGCCTGGGCGGGGGGACCAGCGGTCGGTTTGCCGGACGGCAGCGGACGTTGGCTCACCGGGAGAAAGACGCGGAACACCGTTCCCGCTCCCGGTTCACTCGTCACAGCCAGGGCTCCTTGGTGACCGAGGACAATCCCGAGCACCGCCGCCAGCCCGAGGCCGCGTCCGGTAAATCGCGTGGTGTAAAAGGGATCAAAAATGCGTCCCAACCGCTCCGGCACCATCCCCTCGCCATTGTCGGAAACTTGGATCGCCACGTAATCGCCGGGTTGCACCGGGGTTTGCGACACGCAGATGTCGCGGTTGGATGCGTTAAATACGAAGGGATCGGCGGTGAGCGTAATCCGTCCGGGGCGTTCGCCGATGGCTTCAGCCGCGTTCGTTACGAGGTTGAGAAGCACTTGTCGGAGCTGGGCCAAGTCGGCTTCCACGGCGGGGAGGGGGTCGGCAGCCGTCAGTTCCAGCTGGATATGATGACCCGCCGCTGCGCGCAAGAGTGGCTCCATCCCGCGGAACACCGTGTCAAGCTCGACCCGCCC
>CAZSPO010000181.1:0-7514 GCA_964608775.1 uncultured Chthoniobacterales bacterium
CGAAATGATAGCTTTGGCTTCAGCTTGGTCGAAGTCACGTTGGCACTCGGCATCGTTGCTTTCGCCCTGATCCCCCTGATGGCGTTGCTTCCGATGGGGCTGACCAGCCAGCGTTCCGCCGTTGAATCGACGGCCACCGCTCAAATCCTTCAAACCATCACGGGCGATTTGCAGAGAACGGAATTTGCCGAGTTAGTTGATTCTGAATCCTTGACCGCAGTCACCCTGCCGATTCGGTCCTTCGACGGACAAGGTAATGAGCTTGTCGAAGGGGAAACGAATGCAGTCGGCACAGGGGCTCGTGCTTACGATGTAAAGATTACCCTTGAATATCCGGCTCCGATCGGAGCAGCGCTGAGCTACTCGATGGTGCGGGCCGAGATACAGGTCGCCCCAAATCCTCAAGGAGCCAGTGCCGACGATTTATTCGCTATCGAGAATGCCGGAGACTACCTGACCAATTTCGCTTTAGTCGCTAGAACTTCGCAGTAAATGAAAAAGCATATATCCCTCAGAGTCCGAGCCTGTCCCGCCTTCACATTGGTGGAGCTCTTGGTTGCCATGGCAATCATGACTCTCATCATGGCGTTGCTGCTGGCGATGCTCAGTTCGATTCAGCGCCAAACGACGAGGTCAACGGCCAACATCGAAGCCTTTCGAGCGGCGCGCACTGCTTTTGAGACTATTACGAGACGAGTCAGTCAAGCCACGTTAAACGCTTATTGGGGTTATGATGATCCTGAAACGCCTACCAAATATCAGCGCATTTCAGAATTACGGTTTCTTTCTGGTAATTCGGCTGACTTAATTGGGGCAATGGATCCTAATGAACCAGAGGAAGAGCGATTTGGGCACGCCCTATTTTTTAATGCTCCCTTTGGCCATGTAGAAGAAGACGGTTTGAACGCCGGGTTGGGAGCCATGCACAGTCTCCTTAACACTTGGGGATATTATGTCGAACTGAACACCGACCAGGATCAACTTCCGCCGCAACTCAACCTGACGCCCAGAAAACGATTTCGTCTTATGGAAATGCGGGAACCAGCAGAGGAACTGAGCGTTTACGACACAACTTCAGGCGAACCTAACAATATTTCCCGGGAATGGATGCAAAAGCCTATGGGAGAAAGCGCCCGACAAAAAATCCTCGGGGAAAATATCCTGGTCATGACAATTCTCCCCAAATTGTCGCAAAAAGATGATGAGACAGGTTTGAACCTTGTCAGCTCCGGCTCCTCCTTCCTCTATGACAGCGCACTCGAAGGACAAGGAATCGTCAATCCATTTTTTAGCTCCAAGCATCAACTCCCTCCCCTTCTGCAAATTACCTTGGTTGCGATCGATGATGCTTCCGCTCGACAGCTTGAGACAAATCCAGAATTTGACACCTTCCTAGGGAAACTTGCCGATTTCTTTGTTGTGCCGGAGGATTATGACTCAGATTTACAAGCATTGGAAGATTTACTGACAGAGATGAGGGTCAACTACAGGGTCTTTTCAACTGAAATCCAAATACAAGCCTCAAAATGGAGTGTAGAATAATGAATCATCAACAATTTCTCCGAAAAGCGTCCCCTCGAGGTTTTGCACTGGTATTGAGCTTGCTCATCCTTGTGCTCGTGACGGTCACAGTGGTCTCCTTTTTTACTCTGGCCCGATCTGATTTAAGCATGGCTAATGCCTATTCCCGCAGCTTGGACACCAAACAATTGGCCGATTCCACAGTCAGTTTAGTCATGAGTCAAATCCGTGAAGCCACCACGGGCTTTGCCCGAAGCGGCTCCGGCCAATTGAACCTTAACAACCGGTTGGCCTGGGCGAGTCAACCGGGCATGTTACGAACATGGGATTCGAATGGGGCGGATTACAAGCATTTCAAACTTTATTCGGACGACTCGATGATCATCGAGTCGGGTCATGCAACTGAAATCTTCGCGGATATGAATCAAGCGTTGAGTTGGTTGCCCTATGATTCCGATGGGGATGGCACCGCCGACTCTGTTTACGATGCGATCTGGGTCGATCTCAATGCACCTGTGGTGCGCGTGGACGAAACGCTGGCTTATCCCGTTGTCATCCCCCCGGATGATTTGGATCCAACCAACGGTCTTCGCATTGATAATCCCGCTACCCCCCAGCAAGAGGGGGTCGCCGGGTTTAGCATCACCGATCCCCCTGGATTTCTGCCCGGAACGGTTTCCGCTCTCAACAATCCGGCTCCCATGCCGGTCAAATGGCTCTACGTTTTAGCCGATGGCACGGTGGTCACACCGGATCCCACAAGCAGCACCCCAGAGCAGGCTGTGTTGGGGCCTAAAGCTACTGCTGCCAATCCACCCGTTGGGCGCATTGCGTTTTGGACCGACGATGAGACTTGTAAACTTAACCTGAATACGGCTTCAGAAGGGGTCTTTTGGGATGTCCCCTTAGGCTGGAGCTTTTATGAATATGGCAGCGGAGGCGCGTTTGCCCCTTTTGGATTCTCCAACAGTGTTCCCGGCGATAGCGAATTTCAGCGGACCCCAGGACACCCAGCGACCACCTCGCTGAGTGTTGTATTTGGAGGTAATGAATTTGGAGAGTTGCCTGTTACAAGGCCCGTTACTTCTAGCACCACGGATCAATTGAGAAACTATTACGACATGGTGCCTTTCATTGAGTTTGGTGGCACAAAAGGAGGGACGGGGCCTTCCAGTCTGGAAAGCAAAATCACGCCTGACCAGGAACGGCTCTATGCGTCCATCGACGAACTGTATTTTGACCCAGACCGAAAGTCCTATGCGGAACGGAGCCAACTGCAAGGCATGGAGGCTGATGTGGTCACGAAGAGCAGTTTCTTCTTAACGACGGCCAGTCGAGCCCCCGACACGACAATTTGGAATACGCCGAGGATCAGTCTTTGGCCCCAAATGGCAGATGCTGCCACCGGGCGCAATTTCAAAGATCGACTCCTGGCGTTCTGCAGCACCCTGAATAAGTTCCCCTATTACTTTGTCCGGGCGCAAGCTTACAATCCCTCCGACAAACCCCAAAACGCTTTAACGAAGTCAGACTTTGGTTCCTCTCACAATCCCGAACTGGATTTCCCTGGAACGCCCTCTAAGACGGCTGGTTTTGACCCGGCTGTTCCGGCCTCCTATCCTCAGCGTAACCGGCAACTGTTTGCCTACCTCCAAGAGCTTATCGCCGCCCCCGTGCCAGGCTTCGGGGGCAGTTTGGGAAATAAGTATCCTGAAGATAAAGACCAGATTCTAACCTCTATCTTCGACTACATCCGTTCCGGCATCAATACCCTGAATGTCACCGGATTGAGTCCGGCTTACCATCCGACACCTTATCGGTGGACGAATACGGACAAAACAAACGCGAGGGCCGACGTGAACGGAAGCGGCTCCTCGATCCCCATTCGGATCGGTGGGCTCTCGGTTCCTGGCGGAGAGGCCCAGGGGCTGGGGCGGTTTACTACGTTAGGGCAATTGACTTTCGGATTTGCGATGACCGATTTTAAGGATGAAACCACTTTGGCATCTACTCGAGGAGGTGATGCACACGATCCGCTTACTTGGTGGGTGCCGACCCCGAATGGAGACAACGTGCCCGATGACGAACTGAGCGGTAAATTTTCCGCCAATGCACTTGATTTAACCGAAGGGCAAATTGAGACGCTCCAAGCCGAGATTCATGATCCGATGAACCCCAAGTTTACCGATTCGGATTACGACGAAATGCGGGACGAAATCCCTGCCCCTCCCGCTGCGATTACGGAGGAAATCATGAATAAACCGTTGTTTGCCGTTTATGATGGAATTGGGGATCCCTCAACCACGGAGGTTCGTCCTTATTTAATCGTGTCACCGCTTAATCTCATGCCAGGTCAACCTTATACTAGTGCTTATGCCCGATATGAAATTGAAGGGCTGGATTCGCTTGCGTTATCTGACTCCGGCGGGAAGGTGCTTAATTTGGGATTTCCAACGAAGACGAAGGCCAATCGGATCATGCACGGGCAATCAACGGGTTCGTCAAATTATTCAGCAAGCACGGTCGGCTTTGGGTATAACAGCATGTTGTCAGGACTTGGGTCCGGGGTTAAATTAGAGGACAATAATGGCGTGTTGGCCAATCACGACCCAAAAGATACCGCCGCGAATCCCAATCTTTTAAGGTATCCATGGGTTGGAGATGCGCTTGCCATCGACCCTCGGCCACAACGCTGGGGGAGCACGGGCCTTTCCCCTGCCAAGTGGAAGAAGCCGACGCTGGACGAAGCCCACCCCTTGGTTGATGGCTCCGAGCCCGCCCAAAGAGCTACGCAAGTGTTTGAAATGGACATGAAGCGTCCCACCCCAAGCATGAAACTCTTGGGGGGGCCTATCACTGTCCGAATATACAACGCATTGGACGATGCCTCATTTGCAGAACCGATTCAAACCATCGAAATCGATGTTCCAGATATGGAAATGCCCGTCCCAACTTTTCCCATCGCCTATGTGGGGTCTAATGGCAGTACATGGTGGGAGAGCAATGATGCGGGGGTGCATTCAGTGGAATCAGTAAAAAAGTTTTTGGGTGGTGATACTGAAAATGATGCGAAGGATCATCCAGCATGGGACCCGAAGAAAACATGGTTCTACCATCGATATGTGGATCGCCAAAAGGATACCGACGCAGAGGAGAAGGTTTATACTGAAGCTAAACCTTGGGATTTCGAAAAACGGTTTGTGCCCGTCGAAGGGGGCGGCGGCAAAAATACAAATTGGGCTAACCAGCTGGTTTGGAAAGGCGATGTGCTGCGTTCGATCGCCATCAATCCAGATTCCAATGCCAAAGGCGATTTGCGCCTCATGGCATATCGCAAAGAGGTGCCGACGAAATTGGATGGAGACACGGAGAAATTGTTTACTCCTTACGGTGACTTTAATAGCCCATTTGCCAGGCAAATTGGATTTCTACGAGTCGAATCGGGCAACTCTCGGGATAACCCCACTTATGATTTTGCCAATACCGCAAGCGAAGAGTATCCAACGATTTTGGGGAAACGGGCTGGAACGCGAGCCGTTGCCACCAACAAGGGCGGGTATGAAAGAAAGAACGCCGCTTCAAGCAAGCAGGGGGGTGGGTCTTTAGTAAAAGGCCGGCTTAGTCATATCAGTAACGCACCCGTGTATACGGGGCCAATCGATGGCACCGAGATGAAAGATGGCTCACCTGGCGATTGGACTGCTCAATTTGGCAATTTCGCCCCGGGTCCTTGGGTGCCCAAAGGCGATGAGGGTTTCCAGGCCGGTTCAGGCAACTATGCGAACCCCTATTACACGGGAGCAATCAACTATAACATCCAGGAGAGCCAATTTTCTTTCTCTCCAAATCGGCAAGTTCCTTCTCCAGTCATGTTTGGCTCAATTCCCACCGGTGTCTTTTCTCAAAGCCCGTGGCAGACCCTTCTCTTCTCAGGTGTGCCAGCCGCCAAATCCAATCATCCAGGCATGGGGCAAAGCATCCCAACTGACACCCCTAATGGCAGACCTCCCTATGTCACGCCCCCTGATCATCTGTTCTTGGATTTGTTTCACATGCCCGTCGTTGAACCGTATGCGATTAGTGAACCTTTCTCGACAGCAGGAAAGGTAAATTTGAACCAAGCAATCATGCCCTTTGATTATATTCGTCGCGATACGGCACTCCGGGGCGTGCTTCGAGGAACTCAGTTGATGGCCGTTCATAATGACGGCACAGGCTTCACTGAGTCTGGGGCCAACTCAGGCTATAGCTTATATTTCCCTGGAGGTTTTAGCATAATGGGCGGGACTTCGCAGGATTTTCGAAATGCCTTTGATTATCGATACGACTTGAATGAGCAAGCGACTTTAGACGGGTGGTGGAAGCGATTCTCTGATTTCGGCGATTTATATCGCTCCGCTTCAGAAGTTTGCAGCTTGTTCCTTGTTCCTCAACAAAATCCATTTCTCAACTATGGTCCTGCGGCTTCAGTATCTGACCCAAGCGACTACGCTGCGGTTGAGGATTGGTGGGATTCTTTTCAAATGACTCCGGACAATTATCGGGAAAGTCCTTACAATAGCATTTATCCAAGACTCACCACGAAGTCCAATATCTATCGCGTGCATTACGTCGTGCAAAACTTGCAGGGCAATTCTCAAAACGGCGACCCTTCTGTTTGGGTTGAGAGCGAAGGGCGAGTCCTTGGTGAGGTGCGAGGCTCCACCCTGATTGAGCGATATATCGATCCCAACAACAAAAGCTTGCCCGATTTTGCCGAGTTGAATCTCGACAATCCGGAGGCTGTGCTTGATAATTACTATCGTTTTAGAGTCCTTGAAAACAAGAAGTTTACACCATGATGGATATCCGCTCATATACCCCAAAGCGAGGTTTCCAAATGCGCGCATTCTCACTGGTGGAACTCCTCGTTGTAATAGCCATCGTAGTTGTCCTCATGGCGTTAACTGGCCCCGCCCTGAGCCCGATCACCCGCGGAGCTCAGCTTCAGCAACATGCAGATATATTAGCTTCAGAACTGCAAGCAGCCCGCCTGGAAGCGATCAGTCGAAATCGCCCTGTTGAAGTGCGGTTTTCAACTGCTCGCGGCCCCTTTTCTTCATCCAAAAAGAATTTCAACCGAGTTGAAATTCTTGCGACCCAGGAAGGGGCTGGGTTCACTCCCATCCGAAAAGCCTACGAACTTCCCGATGAATTCATGTTCGCACTTGGAGAAGGCTCGGAATCTTTATCCCCACTCTTAGACGCGACTCGTGATGGTTTGATTGTCGAAGATGATTCCGAGCCTGACGCAAAGGATGGCTATATTGCTTTTCGCTTTCGGCCCGACGGCTCGATCGCACTGCCGCAGGAAACGGGGGATTATTGGTTTCTAACAGTAATTAGCAAACAAGACGAGGGAAAAGTTCCGACGCAAGAACCTCGGCTCACGAATTTCTCCTCTATTATGTTGGACCCTTTCAATGGTGCCATAAAAATTCTTCAACCTGACTAAAGCGCTTAGGGAAAAGTTGGATTAGGCAACCTTTATGTGTGCTCGGCTTTATTCTACCTATCTTTGATCGATTTTCCCAACAACCGGGCATTACGTAATAACACGGCGTATTTGAATCTTGGTTATTCACCCCTTTTCTTTGAGGGATTCCCGAGCGGAAAATCTTTTCTCAGGACGTTGTTTTTTCGTTCACAGACGATATCCTTAACTTACCAAATCCCTCCATGTCCTCGCCTCCGCCTTTCTCCTAACTCTCCCCGCTTTCGCCTCGGACACCGTCACCCTCACTGGCACTGCCATGTGCGGGAAATGCGAGATGAAGGAGGCCCCCAAGTGCCAGAATGTTTTGAAACCGCCTTCAATGGGCTGATCGTTGACGAATATGCCGTCGGTGCGAATGCTAACTTCGTCGGTGGAAGACGTCCATTCGCTGTTGTCAGCGCGGAGGAAGCGGACTTGAAGTCCGACGACGTAACCCGCCAGGAAATTGCGCCCGCCT
>CAZSPO010000182.1:0-7513 GCA_964608775.1 uncultured Chthoniobacterales bacterium
GCAACGGAGATGCAACGGAGATGCAACGGAAACTATTAAGGAATCGGAAAGCACATGGGACTCGATCTAAGTGAAGAAAAAAAACGGGCGGGCCTGCTCGTGCCGGTGTTTGCGGTCCGGCATGAGGCGGATTTGGGTGTGGGCGATGTGGAAGGGATGCGGCAACTGGTCCACTGGGCCGGGCGGCACGGAGTCAGTGTGGTCCAGATCTTGCCCGTGAATGAAACGGGCAACGACAACAGCCCTTACAACGCCATTAGCTCCATGGCCCTGGAGCCGCTGAGCATCGATTGCCGCCCTCGCTCCATCCCTGGGCTTGGTCCCGATGTTCACACGGCCATTCTTTCTCAACACGACCTCGAAACCATTCGCTCCGGCCCTGTCCAATACGCGGCGGTGCGCAAACTGAAGTTTGAATTGCTGCGGGCAGGTTTTTTGCGAAGACGGAACTTTTCCAAGGCAGATCGCGCGGCCTTTGAACAATTCCGGCATGAGCAAGAAGATTGGCTCGCGGATTATGCCTTGTTTCGCCTGACGATGGAGCGGCAGAGCGGGAGCGAGCTGTGGGATCGTTGGCCGGAGGAATTTCGGACCATCACCGGCTTGCACGTCTGGGCCGCCGGTTTGGAAGGGGCGGACCGGGTGGCGCTGCTGGAGGAATTGGAATTTTGGCAATACGTCCAATGGATCGCATGGCGTCAATGGGGTGCGCTCCGGGCCGAAGCGGCCTCTCTCGGGGTGGCGATCATGGGGGATATGCCATTTGGCGTGAGTTATTACAGTGCCGACGTTTTTTCTCAGCCGCACCTTTTCGACCTCGATTGGTCCGGGGGCGCTCCGCCCGAGCCCTATTTTAAAGATGACCCGTTCACGCAGAAATGGGGCCAAAACTGGGGCATCCCGCTCTATCGTTGGGATCGGATGGAGGAAGAGAATTTCGCGTGGTGGCACCGTCGGCTCCGCGGGGTGCGCAGCCATGCCCACATTTGTCGGATCGATCATGTGCTCGGCTTTTATCGAATCTACGCCTTTCCATGGCGACCCCAGTTTAATGCCGATTTTCTTCCGCTCGACCAGGCTGAAGCGGCACGGCGAACGGGAGGTCGGCTCCCCGGTTTTCATGCCCGCTCCGATACGCAACCCGGTGACGCCGATACCAATCGGCGTGAAGGGGAGCATTACCTCCGGGCGCTACTAGAGGATGCCGGGGATTGTGTGTTAGTTGGGGAAGATCTCGGGATGGTGCCGAATTATGTGCGGCCCAACTTGCAATCGCTCGGGATTGCCGGGTTCAAAATTCCGATGTGGGAAAGCGGGCAAAATGGACGGGTGACCCAAGGGCGTGATTATCCGCGGCTTTCTGTCGCTACTTATTCGACCCATGACCACGCGCCGATGCATGCGCTTTGGGAGCAGGCGGTGGCGGGGGATGGCGACGCTCGACGGAATACGGAGCGTTTGATGGAGTTTTGCCATCGACCTGATTTAAATGGACACCCCTTTGATCAGGCGGTGCACGACGCGCTGTTACACGGGTTGGCGGATTCCAATGCCTGGTTGGCCTGTTACATGATCACCGACCTCTTTGGGACCTGCCAGCGGTTCAATGTGCCGGGGGCGGTCAGTGGCGCAAATTGGAGCGAACGTATGGAATTGAACGTCTCCGATTTTGATCAGGACCAGGCGATTGCCGGGGTCATGAGTCGTTTGCACGGCTGGATCGAGCAGACAGACCGCCTGCACCCCGTGAGTTGATGGGGGAGGGATTAGGAACCTGGCAGGGCACCCGAATAAATCACGGTATCCCCGGGTTGGATCGCCATCCCGACGGGAACGCTGCCGGAAACAATGTCGGCGATAGAGTTCGATTTCTCGACGGAGGTCACTCGGATTTTCCCGATCATTCGACCGCCGCGGCGGACGAGCATTTCGGCATTGGGCGCGACGCCTTGGCGGTCACCCAGGCTGAGCACGACGAAATTCCAAGCGGGATTGACGGCGAGCACCTGGCCTTGGAGGCCTTTAGCCATGATCTGACCTTCGCGGCGGGCCGCTTCGCGTTCGAGAGCAGCCACGCGACTCTGGGCGGCTTCCACTTTTTCTGCCATCAAGCCGGCTTCCAGTTCAGCGGCTTCCAATTGCTGTTGAAGTTGAGCCACCTGGCCAGCGGTCTCGGTTTCCGGAGTGGTGGGAGCTCCTTCCACCGTGGGGGGCTGGCTCTCTTTTAAACTGGCGAGCTGTCCTTTTAAGTCGGTGATCTCGGTGTTTTTCCCCTCCAAGAGCTGTTCCAAGCTCGTGGCCTTGTTTGTGGCGACGCTCAATTCGGCGCGGGTCGATTCCAGGTTTTGTTCGGCTTCGCTAGCGCGGGAGGTGGCGGTTTCGAGCTCGGTTTTAGTCGTAGAAAGAGATTCTTCCAGGTCGGCAATTTTTTCGCTGCGCGTCTCGATCTCCGCTTCCTTGGCGACCAAGTCGAGCTTGGTTTGGTCGTGGGTCGATTTATTCAGAAAGCCAAGCCCGGCGGAACCGATCGAGAGGAGGGCCGCGAGCAAGAGGAGGATTTTAACCATAGTGGACGGAAGGGGGATGGGAGGAATGGGGGAGTGGCAATGTCGCCGGTAAAGTTGTGAATAACTCAACCTAACGAAGTCGTCATGTAAGGCAACCCCGACCTGCACGAGCAAGTAAATTTTTTCGCATATTCACAGAACTTTTTGTAGCCAGTGGGGTTCATCGGGTTGGCCCAGGTCTTCACGGTTAGGGCTGGAGTGGATTTTGGATTTGGATTTTGGATTTGGATCAGGGCCGGGTGGTGGTGTGTTGGGACATTTCCCACCATGGGCGATGTTCGGCATACCAATCGACCGTGCGCCGGAGCCCTTCGCCCAACTGATAGAGGGGAGCCCAGCCGAGCTCGGTTCGCATCGCCTGTGAGGAGACGCTGGACCGACGGTCGTTGGCGGGGCGTTCGGGGACAAAGCGAATCAATTCATCGCCCACCCCGGTGAGGGCTGCGACGCGGTGGGCGAGGTCAAGATTGGCGATGGGATCGGATTCGTTGACATTAAAGACCGATCCGGGAGCGGCCTCGAGCAGGCAGGTCATAATGGCCGAGCAGACATCGGCCACATGCACCCACTCGCGGGCATTCAATCCGTCGCCGTAAAGATCGACCGGGCGCTGATCGAGAAAACGGGTGATCAAATGGGGCAGCAGTTTCTCGGGATGCTGAAACGGGCCGTAGACGTTGCTGGGACGGACGATGACGGTTTCCAATCCGTAGGTTTTCCAAGCCGTGAGTGCCAACATATCAGCCGAAGCTTTGCTGGCGGCGTAGGGAGAGGTGGGGGAGGGGATGCGATCTTCGGCAAAACGTTCACCATCCCCGGCTGGGCCGTAAACTTTGGTGGTGGAAATCTGGAGAAAACGCCGCACCCCATGGGCGCGGGCGGCGTCGAGGAGGATGTTGGTGCCGAGAATATTCGTGTGAATAAAGTTCTGCGGGGAGTCAATGCTGCGGTCGACGTGGGATTCAGCGGCGAAGTTCACCACCGCATAATAATGATGTTTGCGGAAGAGAACGTCGAGGTGGAATGCGCTGGCGATATCGGCTTGAAAGAAGTCGTATCGATTCGCATGCTGCTCGGCGAGCTCGGAGACGTTGGCCAGATTGCCCGCATAGGTGAGGGCATCGACGTTGGTGATGAGGGCCGAGCGATAGTGTTCGAGCACATGACGCACGAAATTGCTCCCAAGAAACCCGCAGCCACCGGTGACAAGCAGACGCATCTCCCGCTTGTAGGGGAGGTCGGCAACCGTGGCAACGACGAAGCCGCTGTCTGGTGGCAATGCGAGCGATGCGCGGCCTGTTGCCGGTGGCCCGGCTTTGTCCGGGTGTCTGAAGAAGAATCGGCCGCGATCGCGGGGTTTCTGGGTTTGGCTGAGGGGGATTTTATCCAGCGGTTTACCCGGCTACGCCCCGACCGCCAGGGTTTGGCTCTCATCGACAAGCCGAATGGGGAATGTATTTTCCTCGAGGCAGGAGCCTGTGCCATTCAACCGGTCAAACCCTCCCAATGCCGTGGGTTTCCCAACCGCTGGAACTTCCCGGGTTGGCGTGAGATCTGCCAGGCAGTGCCGCTCCCCCAACGACCGGAGCCGGAGTGAATGAACCCGAGGTATTAAGGAAGGTCTTCGCCGGTTTCGCTGACCCGCTCAATATCCGTCGGCTCGATCCAGCCCGGTTCCATTCGTTCGCCGGTCACATGCCGACTCATGTAACGTTCGTAATAATCTTGGAGCCATGGATGGCTGAAAGGATACGCGTCGAAGCAATCCCCGCGGTCTTCCATCCGGGGATCGCCTTGCCGACGAAGCTCGACTTCCATGGTGGCGCGGAGGGTGTTGCGGCGGGTGGCGTGGACCGGATCCTCCGCGAGATTAACGAGGCAATCAGGGTCGTCGGCGAAATGGTAGAGCTCTTCTTCGGGACGTTTGCCGAAGCAGAGACGCCAGAAATGCCGGTTGTTGGGATCGCGCCGCGTCTTGAGAACCTCCGTTTTGGTGGGGGATTTGTCGCAATTCATGTAGCCCGTCTCCGGATTGCCAGCGGGCCAACGGTCGGGCTGATAATTGCGAAGATAAAGCCAACCGTCGGAAAAAATGCCGCGGATCGGGTAACCTTGGTTGTGAGGGCGCCCAGGGTCGTGGCGTTCCTTGCCGATCAGAGCAAAACGACGTTCAGGGTCGAGCCGACCGGATTGATTGCTAGAAAAAAGATTGGTCCAACTTTTCCCGGTCATGGCAGGCATGCCAAGTGCCTCGGAATCAACCCCGGCGATTTCGAGGCAAGTGGGGGCGACGTCGATAAAACTAACATGATCGTCGAGTTCGCGTCCGGGATGTTGAATGCCTTTAGGCCACATCACCGCGAGAGGCATGACATTGCTATGACCATATTCCTGGCCTTTTATCCGGGGGAAAGGGATGCCGTTATCGGAGGTGATGATGACGAGGGTGTTGTCGAGGAGATTTCGTTGCTCAAGTTGTTCGAGCATGGCGGCGACTTGGCGGTCGAAGTATTCGAGTTCGTATCCGTAATCGAGGAGATCGTGGCGGACGGTTTCGTTATCCGGCCAGATTCCTGGGACGCGGTCGATATCGGTGATGCGTTTCTTGCCGAGGCGGCTGCCGGAGCCAAATTCATAATCGCGATGCGGTTCCTTGGCTCCAAACCAAAAGCAGAACGGCTGGTTTTCGGGGGTAGCGTCGAGGAAGTCGTGGAAGTTAGCAGGGTAATCGTTTGGAGAGATCGTGGAAGTGGCGGGGGTGAGCGTGCGTTGGTTGTAAGCAGGACCAGTGAGGAGCCGGGGGGAGCCGTCGGCATGTTGGGCAGTGCCGGGGCCCCAGCCTTTGTTCGTGTGGCCGATATGGTAGCCGGCTGTTTGGAGGATCTCCATGAAGCTCATGAATTCGAGCGGCCAGAAGTTACAATGGGTCGCCGCATCCTTGAGCTGCCATGAGTTGCGTCCGGTCAAGAGCGCGGCGCGGGAGGGGGCGCATTTGGCGTTGGGGGTGACCGCATGATGGAAGAGGAGACCTTGGCGGGCGACGCGGTCAAAAGCCGGGGTGGAGACCCAGGGGCAGCCGTAAGCGCCTTGGTGTTTGCCGGCGTCGTCAGCGATGCATAATAAAATATTGGGGCGGTCGGACATAGGGGGGGCTTTCCCTTAAACATCGACCCCGGACAAGCCGAAAACCGGGCATCAGCAGATGTTCCATGCAGAAAACGCATTTCTCCATGGCCTCGGGTGGTGGAGCGACGTCACAATGGGTCTCCATGTCTCAGCTCCCCAACCTACTTGTGATTCTCGCCGACGATCTCGGATACTCCGACCTTGGTTGTTACGGCGGAGAGATCGACACGCCCCACCTCGACCGCCTCGCTGCCGATGGCCTCCGATTCACTCAATTTTACAACACCCCCCGCTGTAGCCCCTCCCGGGCAAGCTTCCTGACCGGTCTGTATCCCCATCAAGCGGGGATTGGCCTGCTCACCGACCACCGGTTCGACGAGGATTATGCCGGACGCTTGAACGACCGATGTGTCACACTGCCCGAAGTGCTGCGTCCCCTCGGCTATCGCTCTTATTGCAGCGGGAAATGGCATGTCGCCGGAGATTTTAAACAACCCGACGGCGCTTGGCCGAATGAGCGCGGGTTCGATCATCATTACGGCATTTTGAGTTGTGGTGCTTCGTTCTTCAATCCGAAGTCTCTCGTTCGCAACGGGGTGAATGTGGAGGCTGAAGCGGCAGCGGATCCTGAATACTACATGACCGATGCCTTCACCGACGATGCGGTGGCGACCTTAGACCGCCACTTTGCCGAGCATCCTGGGCGCCCCTTCTTTCATTACCTCTCCCACGCCGCTCCGCATTCGCCGATGCACGCTAAACCGGCTGATATCGCCAAATACCGTGGGCGATTTGCCGAAGGCTGGGATAAGTTGCGTGAGGCGCGTTATGCCCGCCAAAAAGCCATGGGTCTAATCGATTCGGATTGGCCCCTCAGCCCCCGAGATCCCGCCGTGCCGGATTGGGACAGCCTGACCCCCGCTATGCAGGAATGGGAGCAAAGGCGGATGGAAGTCTATGCGGCCATGGTCGATTGCCTCGATCAAGGGGTCGGGCGGGTGGTCGCCGCTCTTGAACGCCATGGGCAACTCAACAATACGCTCATTCTCTTCCTCTCCGATAACGGAGCCAGCGCCGAAGGTCGCGGCCCTTTGCGACGACCTGATGGACGACCAACCGGGGATCATCCCGAGCTCTTGCCCGGCGGCGATGATAGTTGGATGCACTACGGGGTAAATTGGGCTAATGTTTCCACGACTCCCTTCCGGCTTTACAAACATTGGACCCACGAAGGCGGGATCTCAACCCCTTGCATCGCCCATTGGCCCGCTGGATTTTCCGGGAAAGGCGAGTTCCGGCACGCCCCCGCCTTTTTACCTGACATTATGGCAACCGCTGTCGCCATGGCCGGAGCCGAATACCCCGGGGAGGTCAATGGTCGCAAAATCCCTCCGATGGTAGGGACCGATTTACGTCCCCTCTTTCGGGGGGGATCGCTCCCGCAACGGATGTTATTTTGGGAACATGAAGGCAACGCTGCGGTGCGGGACGGCGAATGGAAGTTGGTCCTCAACTTTAGTGGAGCGGCCTCCGGCGCTTCACGCTGGCGAGATACACGGGGGGATTGGGAACTCTATCACACTGCAACTGACCGAACGGAACTCCGCAACGTCGCGTCGCGGCATCCCGAGCGGGTGCAACGGATGTTGGCTGCCTACGAGGCTTGGGCCACCGAGGCCGGGGTCGTCCCGCGCGAGGCGTGGCTGGCCAAGGCGGCAGCAACCGGGGTAAATCTCGATGCGACTTGACCCCCTTGGGGTGAACTTAACGTCAAGGTCTGGCACGGCGCGTTAGCGACGTTGTCCAGCACCGCCTTGTTC
>CAZSPO010000183.1:0-7468 GCA_964608775.1 uncultured Chthoniobacterales bacterium
CCCCACGGCCCCGGCACAACATCGGCGGCCACTCCCTGTCGGGCGAGGTGTTCCGCCACAGCCCGGCGTCCGGCTTCGACGGCATAATCCTTCGCCGCAATCCCCCGCGCTGTGGAGCTCTCCAGCGAGCGCCAATGGTAGAGCACCCGCGGCAGATGCGCGATCGCCTGAGGCCCCACCCGGTCGGCCATTCGCAAAGCTAAATCCCAATCCTGCGCCCCTTCAAAGCCCGGTCGAAACCCGCCTAACGCCCGCAGATCGTCCGCAGAATAAACCGCCAAATGGGTCACGTGATTGTGCGACTCCATCAGCGTGGGATTCCAATCCGGCTTGAAATACGGGGCGAACCGGCGGTCTTCCTCGTCGATTTTATCTTCGTCGCTGTAAAAAAAACGCCCTTCCGGCCGACTTAAAATCGCGTGGGCCATCATCGTGAGAGCGTGCGGAGCCAAACGGTCGTCGTGATCCAGCAAGGCTACCCACGGAGCCGCTCCGGCCAGGGCGAGGGCGGAATTCGATGCTCGACTAATATGGCCATTCTCCTCGCGGAAAACCACCCGGATTCGCGCATCCACGGTCGGCAACCCCTCTAGATAGAGTCGAATCGCGGGATCGGTCGAGGCGTCATCCGCAATGCATAACTCCCAGTGCGGCCAGGTCTGAGCCCGCACGGAGTCCACCGCCGCTTGCAGATAGCGAAGCGGAGGATTGTAAACCGGGAGAAGCACCGCGAACCGAGGCTGCCCGGAAAAGCCTGCTTGCCAAGCCCGGATCAGCTCCAAGTCCCGCAGCCCCAGGGTGTCATATCGCCGCACCCACTCCGCATAGGTGCCGGCCTGCGGTTTGCCGGAGAAATTCCAGATCCAACGGCTCGCGACCCGTGTTTCCCCCTCCTCGCCCCGGTGCACCAGCTCAATATGCTTAAGCCCAGCTCGCGTTTCGAAGCTTGACCAAAATGCCCCGGTCGCCGGATCCCGATGGCACCGCACCTGTCGTCGACCGCAGCGCAAATAAAGCTCCCCCTCCACAACGCTGGTCCCACGGAAATGGACCGGTCCCGCTGTAAAAAGAAACGGGCTGGCAGGCTGAAGCAGACGGGTCATGGAAGGACAAGCAAAAGCAGGCAACCCCCGCCCTGTCCATCACGGTTGAAGCGTGCGCAACCACTCCCGCCAATCCCACGGCTCCGGGGCAATCGCCACTAAGGCAGGCTCTTCGCGATTGTATGGATGAATTTGGTGGCCCAGGCGCTGGTTTTCGTTCCACCAAACCTCGGTGATTTCCCGCAACGTCTGATTTTCGAAGGTCCAGGGGGCGTCCGGCGACCGAGTGCCGGGGGCGAGCGACTCCTGATTCATATCGAGCTGACCGAGTTGGGCGATCTGATCGGCCAATTCCGAAAGGTCGTCAGCTCGCAACCGGGGGATCGGCACGTCGAACAAATCATCCACGACGGGCAGGGGGAACGGTCGGTGTTCCGGGGCGGGGAGTTGGACAAAAAGCCGCGCCATCCGGGTGGGAGCCGACACCCGCAACTCGGCGATCTGGTCGGGAGGGAGCGGCAGCAGGGCATGCACGACCAACCCGCACGAATGAGTATATCCCAGGTGCTCCACCCCCGCTTGATCGAGGACCGATACTTCGGCAAATCGGGCATACGGCTCGGGTTCAACGAGGAAAAACAGACTCGTCCCACGACCCACGCCTGGGCGCGGTTCGTTGTCGGCCGTTAGGGTGACTTCGAACCAGTCGCCCCGTGCTTCGCCTGCCAGCCGACGCATTTCCAATCCCGGCTGGAGATTCAGAAAAGTCACCCGTGAGGCCAGGGTCGGGCGAATCTCCTGCCGACCAAGCTCCGGCGAGATCCGGGCCAGCTCTTGTTCGTCAAAGGGAAAAGTCAGCAACAACTCCACTGGACCGGCGTGAAAAGCCGTGAGGGTGGCGGAAACAAAGAGGTGGGTCTGGCTGTTTGAGCTGCCAGCCCCACGATGCAACGATTCTTGGGTCTGACTGTCGTAAAAATGGTGGCTCGCTAGGTTTGTCCAGAAAGGTTGATCTGCTTCGAGCACCGCTTCCGTCGGGAGCCCAGGATAGGTGGCGCTCGAATCGGGCGGGAGCGGATGGTCGGCGATTTGCGCTTCGGCCAGCGGATTCCCCTCCGGATCGTGCCATTTAAACGGCCATTTGTCCTCGGCGGAAGGCCAGGCCTGCCCGATTGCAATCAGTCGAATGGTGCCCGTCCCGACCCGTGTTGACCAAGCCGGAGGCCCGAGGTGAAACGTCTCCACTGGCAGCTCAAAAAGCGCTTCCTTCGGCGGCTGCCACCGAATCCGAGTCGTCGATTTCCCGGCCTCATCCTCGGGCGCGGTTTCGATTTCCGCCGGGCTCTCGGTCAAGAAGTGGTCAAAGGCTTGCCCAAGTGCAGGCGGGGGATTTGTCGGAGGGCGAGTGGCAAATCGATACGCATTGGCTTCGGGGTAACCGGCCAGCTTCGTTTCGGGGTGCCGCACCCAGGAGGCCAGCAGCCGCGCCCGTTTCATCTCAGCCAGCGGCCCCTGGTAAACCCAATACGCACCGCCGACCACCAGCAGGGCAAGCGCCCCGATCATCAGCGATTTACGATTCATTCGGTTGGTCCACCCAGCTCACGCAACGCCTTTACCATCCGGTCTCGAGCGGCAATCCACTGATCCCAGCGGGTTGCGGCGGCTGGATCGACGGTTTGCCGCGCAGGATCGGCATGGAACCAGCCGAGTGTTTGCCGAATCCCCATTGCGAACGGGGTCGTGGCCACGTAATCGGGGACGAACCGCCGGATCTTCGTGTTGTCAAAGACAACGGAAAGCGCTTTGTCCCCCAGCAAAGTCCCCTCGCACTCGGGCTGCAAGGTCGCGAGTGTTTCCGACGAAAAATGGCGGAGCTTCGGCTCCACGCCCAAGGTATGCCCAATGATCCGGTAAATCTGATTCCAATTCAGCACCTCGTCGCTAGTGATATGAAAAGCGTGCCCGATGCTTTGCGGCAAACCCAACAAGCCGACAAGCCCCTTGGCGAAATCCGAACCGTGCGTCAAGGTCCAGAGCGAGCTGCCATCCCCATGCACGATGACCGGTAACCCCCGGCGCATCCGGTCAATGACGGTGTAGGGATGGGTTCGGGAGTTGATCGCCAGAGGAATCATGGTGTCTCCATAGGTGTGCGAGGGCCGAATGATCACGGCCGGGAAGCGTTCATCCCGCACCGCCCGCATGAGCCGTTCTTCGCAGGCGATTTTGTCCCGGGCATACTGCCAATGGGGGTTGGCGAGCGGGGTCGACTCCGTGAGCAGGTAATGCGTCTGCGGCTTTTGATAAATGCTCGTGGAACTAATAAAACCGTATTGCGCGGTGCGGCCCCGGAAGAGCTGCAAGTCGCGTTCGATATCCTCGGGTTTGAACGCGATAAAATTGACCACCGCATCCCATTCCATCCCGGTGAGCACCGCCCGAGCCTGATCGGCATCGCGGATGTCGGCGGTCAACGTCCGAACCCCATCGGGCGTTGAAGTCCGCTGCCCGCGGTTGAGATGCCACACTTCCATCCCGCGGGCCAGGGCGAGAGAGGTGCAGGCACTGCTGATGTTGCCGGTACCACCGATAAAGAGAATTTGGAGAGCCATAGAAGATCGTTCGGTAAAAAGGGGTCAGTCCAAGAAAACATAATTATCTAGGGTTAGCTGGTTGCCCGAGTGTTTTTGGTTCGGCTTGCCTTGACATCTGACTGTATTCAGCAACCGCAGGGCTCTCTACTACGCTTGACCTTGTTCCGACCATTTCTTTTACCCATGCAGAAGTGAGTTACAACAGTTGTCATTCGAATTAAACCATGAAGTGGGTGGTCGAAGGCGATACACGAATTCGATGCGGCTTGTGCTGATCGTCAAACGGTCAGTCAGGCAAGATGCATGCTGCGTCATGAAATCTTGGACTGACCCCTTACCCCGTAATCTCCAAAACCATCGCCGTTGTGTTGTCCTTGCCGGAGAGGTCGACGGCGGCTTGAACGAGTCGCGGGGCGGGCGGCAGCGCTTTTTCTCGAGTGCCAGGGTCGTGCAGAAGCCGATGGATTTGTCGGTCAAACAACCCGTCCACCACCCCGTCCGTGCAGAGAATGAATTGATCGCCCGGCTCTAACCCAACCGCGCCCACCTGCGGATCGACGAATTGATGGCCTGCACCGAGCGCCTTGGAGAGAGCGCTCCGACGCGGATGGTTGCGGGCCTCCCGCTCGCTGATCTGGCCGGTGCGAAAAAGCCAGCCGACATGGGAATCATCCTGGCTCAATTGCTTCGGGCTCTCCGCCCCAACCGGCAGGTAGTAAAGGCGGCTGTCCCCAATGTGCGCGAAATATAGCCAACCCGGCGAAAGCCAGCAAAGGGTCAGCGTGGCTCCCATCCCTTGGCATTCGGCGTAAGCCCGGCTCATTCGGTTGATGGCGTCGTGAATCCGATGAAACAACTCGGTGAGCACATCCTCAAAGCCGCTGCTCATTCCCAAAGCATGTTGCTGAAATGCCCGGGGCAACAGCTCGGTCACCTTCTCTAACACAATCCGGCTGGCAAATTCCCCCGCGAGCGCCCCCCCCATTCCATCGCTCACGGCAAAAACCAAGTCATGGGTCTCCAACGTGGTCGCTCCCACCTTCCCAAGATACTCGACTTCACGGGCATCAAAGCGGACCCCAAGAAAAGCGTCCTCATTGTTTTTCCGCACCCGGCCCCGGTCGGTGTGACCCGTCCACGACACCCGGGCGATAGGCGGCGGGCTGGCGGGGTCAGCCGGTGGCGGATTCATCGGGAGCAGGTTCGAAGCCGGGCAGGATTTCGGCGAATTCAAAATCGATGATGCAAAACCGCCCGTCCTGCTGGCGATAGGTGACGTTTCGCATTTCCGGGTCGTCATGCCGGACGCCATATTGTTCAAGCTCGGCAAATAACTCCACCCGGCGCGCTTCATTTAGCTGTTCAACCCGGCTCCCGCAACTGGAGGTGACAATCGTCAACTTCTCCCGGTCGGCGGCGAGCAGTTTGGGAACGAACGGGCAGGCTTGCGCTTCCAGAAAGCGAAGGATGCGCGTCTCATTATCGAAACGTTCCTCGGCTTTTGGCCCCCGATAGGTTTTATGCACCCGCCCGTCGAAACTGAGGCGGACCAGGGCACGAAGGGTATCTTTTAGGTTCTGCATAGCGACCGCGCCTCCCATCATGCCAGCAATCGGCAAGGGGGCAAGCTCCGGCACTCGGTTGATTTCTCCCAACTCCAGCCTTGTCCGGCGGTCGGTTTTCGCGATGTTCTTCCGCATGTCTCATGATGCGGTAAAAAAGCAATCGGGCTGTTTCAAGATGGTCCTTATCGCCCTGTTGCTCGGCAGTATTGGCCTGAATTTCATCCTCTTTTTCGGAATCATCGCCGGGGCGGCATCCAAAGGCAGCAGTGGCATGCGGCTCGACCGCGGTATTCGCTTCACGGAAACCGAACTCTCTAGCGGGACCGATGAGACAAATAAAATCGCCGCCATCCCGCTCAACGGTCTGATCGCGTTTGAGGTCAACGGCTCAAGCGGACGTTCGATGGTGGTGGAATTTCAAGCCGCCCTCCGTCGGGCGGTGGAGGATGAGAGCGTCAAAGCCATCCTGCTCGTGGTCAACTCCGGCGGCGGGGAAGTCACGGCGTCGGACGAACTTTACGCGGCGTTGAAGCGGGCGGCGGAGAAGAAGCCGGTGTTAGTTTACCTTCTCGCTGTCGGGGCGTCGGGAGCCTATTATACGGCGGTGGGCGGCACCGAAATCATGGCTTCGGATACCTGTTTCACCGGGAGCATCGGGGTGATTTTGCGCACCCTCAATTACGAGGGGCTCTTTGATAAAGTCGGGCTGCAATCGGTGACCTTTAAGAGCGGGGCGTTCAAGGATATGCTGGGGGGCGACCGCCCGATGACGCCGGAGGAGATCGCTTATGTGGAAGCGATGGTGATGGAAATCTATGGCAAATTTGTCGGGATCGTGGCGGAAGAACGTTCGATCCCGCTGGAGACTTTGAAAAACGGCGTCGCCGATGGCCGGATTCTCTCCGGGTTGGACGCCAAAGAAGCCGGTCTGATCGATGCCACGGGGCGGTTGGAAGATGCGTATGCTCGGGTGCGTGAACTGGCAGGAGCGGCGGAAGCCCCGATCATGCAATACCAGCCAGAACCAGGGCTCGGAGCGTTTCTGCGGATGCTCGGTCGGGCCGATACGCCGACGATCGAGGTGCAGCTCCCCGGATTCTCGGCTGGATCGTTGGAGCCGGGCCGGTTTTACCTGCTCCCGGCGACTTTTGCCCATCAGCCATGACCGAGCTGCCTGCCGCTTATTTGGTGGCGGCCAATGGGCTTTTGGTCCTCTGGTTGATCGCCGGATTGATCGGATACGGACGCCTGCTCTCCGGGTTGCGGTCGGGGAAAAATGGTCAGGTGGCGACGGATCGGATTGGCACGGGGGAATGGGTGCTAGCGCTGGGATTGACCGGCTGGTTCCTGCTGTTTGCCCTGGGAGAAATTGCCCTGCGCACGACGTCGGCACCGGCTCCGGCGATGCCCACCGAGTTTCCGAGGGAAGCAATCTGGTTCAATCTCCTGCTCACCCTGGCGCTGATGGGAATTCTGCTCGGGGTATTGAAAGGGCGCGGACATTCGGTGCGCCTATTTTTGGGCCTGGGAACCCGTCCACTGGGGGCGACGCTGATCCAGGCGGCGGGCTGGCTCTTGCTGGCTTACCCGTTGGTGGGAGCCGGGATGATGGTGGTCGTGCTGCTGACCGGCCAGCAACCGGTTCCTCAACCGGTCCTTCAATTTTTTCTGAATGCCGACGGGCCGGGCGACCGATTTTTGTTAGCTTTCATGGCGGTGATCGTGGCACCGGTGTTTGAGGAAGTGGTGTTTCGCGGTTTTTTATACCGGGTCTTCAAACGCTACGCCGGGGCGGTGGCGGGAGCCCTGCTGAGCGGACTCTTGTTCAGTTTGGTCCATGTTTATTTACCGGCGTTGCTCGCATTTATCGTCCTGGCGGTTTGTCTCACCCTTGTTTACGAAAAAACCGGCTCGTTGTGGCTACCGATCGGGATGCACATGTTGTTTAATAGCGTCACCCTGGCCGTGGCCCTGCTGGCTCCCGGAGAACTGCCGACCGCGCCATGAACGAGGAAACGCTCATCGCCTCTCTCTTGCAGGCTGCTGCAGTGCCGCCGGATGCGGGTTTGCTGGTCGGGCCCGGAGACGATTGCGCCCTGGTGCAAAACCGGGGCCGTCGTTCGGTGTTGAAGACCGATTGTGTGGTGGAACAGGTGCATTACCTGCGAGAAGCCCCGCCCCGGTGGGTGGGTTGGAAAGCGGCGGCGCGGGTGGTGAGCCATTTCGCGGCGATGGGAGCCCGGCCCCGGCACGCGCTGGTGAC
>CAZSPO010000184.1:0-7464 GCA_964608775.1 uncultured Chthoniobacterales bacterium
CCAAGGCCCGATGCAGGTGAATCGCGGCGTCGACAACAATCTTTCAAATTTCGTTTTCAGTCATCCTTTGTGCCTTTGCGCCTTTGTGAGAGTCTATTTCTTTTCAAAACAGCCAGGGTTGATCAGCTTGAGCTCATTGTCGCTGCGAAGCCCGTCAGCGCCTGAAGGACGTTTGCTCGTGGCGTAAGCCGACAGGTTTTGCAGAAAATAAAAGCTCCAGCAGGGGGTGGAAGCGATCCTAAGGAGATGGCGTCAACTCATCTCTCGTTGCTTCCCTTGGAACTCTGGATCAACCAATCAGAGATTTTACCTTTTTTCTTATGACACCCCCGAACATTGTCTACTTCGTCTGCCACGACCTCGGTCGTTACCTTTGCACGGTCTTTCGCCATGTATTGGGAGTCACCTCCACGCAATACTAGGATTCCCCTCTGCCATTACCCCGGCCATTACCCCGGTCAATACCCGCGCCGACAGCCCGAGTGCTCTCCCATTCAAACATCAGAAATTGACAACAATGAAACCACCCAACACCCTCCTATGCACCCTCCACGATGCGGGCCGACACTTCGGCTGTTACGGGCACCCAACGGTTTCGACCCTCAACGTGGATCGACTGGTGCGTGAGGGAGTGATGTTGACCCATGCGTTCTGCGCTTCGGCCAAATGTTCACCCAGCCGCGGGGCGTTGCTCACGGGACGCTGGCCGCAAAGCTGACCGTTGCAATCTGGGGAAACGTGTGAATGCACCCCTTCCAGCGGTCATTCGACCGTGAAAAGGATTCGGCTGGTGCTTCCGGCAAAGACCACGTTGGCGAGCCAAATGCCGGGGCTGAGCGTCGATTTGTCCATGGTCGCGTCGAGCGGGGTGCTGGTGCCTTCTTGGACAAGGATGATTTTGGGTTGCGCCCCCGGTTCCACTTCGGCGCTGGCGTTGGAGGGGAAGAGGTTGATGATTAACATGCCGGGTTCCCCGTCGACCACCAGCTCGGCGTTGGCGGGCACCGGCATCGCGATTTTCGCGACGATGGCGGTCGAAGGATCCCCTTCCACCGCAGCGGTTTGTCCGTCGATCGTGACGTCAAACGGGTAGATGGCGGGGCGCTCTTCGGCGAAGAGCGAGCCGACGGAGAAGAGGAAGGCGATAAGCAAGAACGAGGCTGAATGATGACGCATGATGGGCAGGTTAGCGGAGCAACGGTTTCTTTGGCTAGCCAGCAGGGGCAGCAAGAGTGGAATTTTTCACGGTTGCCTCAATCACCCCATCTTTCATCGTATGCACCCAATCACAGGCGCTGGCGATTTGTGGGTTGTGGGTGACAAGGAGCAGGGCCTTGTTTCGCTCGCGGACCACGGTGCGGAGGAGAGCGAAGACGCGGTCGGAATTGGCGGCGTCCAGGTTGCCGGTCGGTTCGTCGGCCAGAATCACCTCGGGATCATTGGCGAGGGCGCGGGCAATGGCGACCCGTTGTTGTTCACCGCCGGAGAGATGGCGGCTGGGGCGCTTGACTTTGCCGCCCAACCCAACCGCTTCGAGAAGATCGACGGCCCGCTCCTGCATCGCGTCGTGGCTGAGGCGACCGAGTTTGCGCATGGGAATCATCACGTTTTCGGCCGCGGTGAAATCTTGCAGAAGAAAGTGGAACTGGAAAATGAACCCGAGCAGCTCATTCCGTTTTTGCGAAAGTTCAATGTCATGGAGCTGTCCGACATCCTGGCCGCCGATGGTGAGGGAACCTCTTTCCGGACTGTCGAGGAGCCCAAGGATATAAAGCAGGGTCGATTTCCCGCAGCCCGACGGCCCGACCACGGCGTGGACTGTGCCGCTTTCCAACGTGAGAGAGACGCCCCGCAGGACATGGACTCGCGTTTCGTCTTCGCCGAGATGCCGGTGTAATTCGTGGCATTCGAGGGGATGCTCCAGCTTCGGGGTCGGCTCTGGCATGGTCGTCATTGGCGTCGTCATTAGCGTCGTCATTGGCCGGACCCGCGAAGGGTGTCGACGGGGGCGAGATTGGCAGCGCGGCGGGCGGGGAAATAGCTGGCGATCAAGACGGCGACAAAAGCGATGCCGGTGGCATAGACGTAATGCCAAACGCTCCAGTGGACGATAAAGCTATCGGCGTAAAGGATGCCGCGGACACGGAGGGGAATGCGGGAGACGCCGTATGTCATCAGGGTACCGACGATGGCGCCGAGCAGGGAGCCGAGGGTGGCGACGATAAAGCCCTGCCAGAGGAATATGGCGCTGATATCCCGACGTTGATAGCCCATAGAGCGGAGGATGGCGATTTCCCGCACCTTTTCGAGCACGCTCATGGTGAGGATATTGAAGATGCCGAACCCGGCCAGGAGAATGATCAGGGCGACGGTGATGGCGGCAGAGAGCCGAAGTGCGAAGAAGATTTGCAAATTCCCCCGCTCCCGATCCTGCCAGCTGCGAGCGCGGTGGAAGAAAAGATTTTCCAGGTGACCCGCGAGTTCGGGTGCGCGATCCGGGTCCCGTAGGCTGACGATGATCATGGAGATGGTCTGCGGTTTTTGGAGGAGATTTTGGAGAATATCGAGGTGGAAATAGACCCGGGATTCGTCGAAGGCATTCACGCCGCTGCGGAAGATGGCGGCGACACGGAAACTCTGGCTGAGGCCGTCAGCTCCGATGACGGAGAGATTTTCGCCGGCGGAAATCTGGAGGCGTTGGGCGAGGAGTTCGCCGAGCATCAGGGAATACGGCACATTGCGGAATTCATCGAGCGATCCCTGAATGATTTGGTTGCCGAGCGAGGTGGCGCTGAGGTGGAGGCGGAGATCGATGCCGTTGGCGCTGGCAATTTCTGTGTGGAGCGCACTGCGCAAGGTAATGTTGCCTTTGAGGATCGGGGCGCAGGCCCGGACGTTGCCGAATTGACGGGTCACCCGCATCAGGAGGTTTGGGTTGGAAATGCCTTCGTAATATTTCCGGCGCTGCTGGCCCGAGCTGCTGACAAAGGCGGCATCTTCGGTGTCCTCAAAGCCGGTGTATCGGGCCTGGAACCGGTCGGTAATGACGATGGCTCCCGAAGAACCAAGGATGGTCTGAATGAAGTAGCGCTCGAACCCTTGGGTCTGAGCCTGAGTGAGAACAAAGAAGGCGATCCCGAAACAGACTCCGAGCAGTGAGAGCACCAACGAGCGTTTGCGGCTGGTGATAAACCGGAGGGCAATATAGATGGTCGGCGGCATCAATCAGGGGGCCGGTTCGCCTGGATCCCGTTCGTTCAACACCGAAGTGCGAACCCGTTCCCCCGGTTTGTGCATGTCCTGATCCTCGACCACCACCAAGTCGCCTTCCTGGAGGCCCTTGGTGATTTCAACGAATTCTAAGTTGCGATAGCCAATCTCCACGGTGCGTTTGCGGACCACCCCGTTCTCGACCACGAGCACTTGATCGATCAAAACGGCGCGAGTCGGAATGTAGATCGCGTCTTCCCGTTCCCCGATAATGATGTTCATTTCTCCCGTCATCCCGGCTTTGAGGTTTTCGGGGGGGGTCTCCAGCCGGACAATCACGGAGTAACGCTGATTGTCTCCTGTCGGCAACACCCGGCTCAGGGTTCCTACAAATTCGTCGAACGGAAAGGAATAGAGTTTGACGGAGCACCGCATCCCCGGCTTAAGGAGGCCAACATCTTCCTCATTGATTTCCCCCAAAATATGGAGGCCCTCGCGGGCCAGTTCGAAGATGGTCGTATTGCTCGACACCAAGTCGCCGTCGGAAACGCTAACGGATTTGATAATTCCGTCGATCGGGCTGACGAGGACGTTCTTGTTTGCTTCGCGCTCGAGCAAATCGAGCTCTTGCACCAGCGAATCAATCTCCCGTTTCATTTCGATCCGCTCGGTTTCCACCGATCCTTGCAGCCGGGTCACTTCGTTTCGAGCTCGTTCGAGATCGGCGGCGGCCACGGTTTTAGTGGTTCGTTGGAGCCGTTCCAGCCGTTGTTGCGTATCGATCGCCGTATCGAGTAGCTTCTGGCTGGGTGGGCCCAAATCGCTGCGTTCGCGGGCGGCTTCTAAATTGATGCGGGTTCGGCGGATTTGGTTCTCGGTTTGTTCATCCACGACATTGGCCAAAATCTCCCCTTTTTCGACCGGACGCCCCTCCGATATTCGACCTGAAGAAATGTCGGAAGCGAATTCCACATACCCCCCGTTTTCGGCCCGTAGCGACCGCGTGTAGTCATACTCGACTCGGACCGTGCCATAGACGGCCGAAACGACCTTGCCGCGTTTGGCCAGAAACACCTCTAGTTCAGGGGTATTAAACTGGGAGTAAGCCCACCGGCCTGCGATTAAGCCGACCAAGAGAAGCAACATCCAGACCCAAGCGATCCCGGAGCGGCGGCGCGGGGCTGGGGAGGTGTTCGGTTTGTTCACGACAAGAAAATCCTTCTTCAGAAACGATGGAGCGGAAAACCCACCACGATTCCGGTTATTTGGCAACCCATGATTCCTTGGGTGGCGACCCCAACCTCAATCAAATTCATTCCCGTCTCCGAGTAGGCGGGTTGAGCCCGCTCAGGCCCAAATAACGACCGGTCACGAAGTCGAGGCGTGCCCAGGCCAGTGCGCGGGCGCGTCGAGCGGTCAAGAGCGTTTGCTCGAGCTGCAACACGCGGTCTTCGTCCTGGGTAAAGCCAAAGCCAGCTACGGTGTTTGGGGTGGTGTTGGCCCGTAAAAAGGCGAGGGAGGCGCGGCTGGTTTCCTTGGCCAGCGGCAAGCTGGATTCTACTCGTTGGATGATCTTATTCGATAGCGCGATTTGATTCAGCACCTCCCGCAGCTCCAGGGCAAGTTGGTTGGAGGCTGCCTTATGGGTGATCTGTTGCCCCCGTTGCCGCGCATTCGCCGCACGAGTATTTCCCAGCGCAGAAAGACCGTCGAAGACGCTCCAGGTTACTGAGGGGCCGAATCGCACCTCGGTTTGAATCTCGTTGTTCAACTCTTCAGAGGCGGTTGGCACGGTCGTTTGGCCGCTTGCAATCTGAAGAGCGGTGTTGTCCGACGAGACTTGTTCGGGAAGCGACTGCAGGTTCACGACGAAATCAACCACCGGAAGCTGAGCCGCAAATGCGATTCTGGCGACCTCTCCTGAGGCGGCTTGCAAATGGTCGAGCAATTTTAAGTCGGGCCGCTCAGCAAGTGCGACTGGCAGTAAATCGCGATAGGCAGGTGCCTCCCCCAGCACATCGACCGACGTGGCCAATTGGACCTCCTCAATCCAAGGGGCCTCGCCTGGCAATGACACTCCCATGACATTTAAAAGCAGGGTGAGATTCAAACGACGGGCCGTTATCTGGTTCGGCAGGTCATTCCGCAATAAACCGGAGAGGAGTTCGGCCCGGTTCGTCTCCGTTGTCGTGGCCATCCCAGTCAATGCGCTGGCACGCAGGTCGACCGCCACCCGCTCGAAGACCGCCGCCTGTCGCCGCAGCAGAGCCTCGTTCTCCTGGTCAAACACCGCCATAATGTAGCGGCTGCGGAGGGTAAACATGGTGGTGTTAAAAGTTGCCCAATAGTTTTGCACGGCGACTGCGACCTGCAGGTCGCCGAGTCGCCAGGAGGCCGGGATCGCAAGGTCAAAGAGCGGTTGGCTAAAAGTCCCCAGCAACAACGCAAATTGCTCTCCCTGCGTGGAGCTTTGCGCCCCCTGATAACCGCCGGACAAATCGATTTCTAAAGTGGGAAAAGCCGTGCCTCGAAGGCGAATTCGATCTCCGACCGCCCGCTCCACATTCGCTAGCTCGGCTTGGAGAGCGGGGTTTTGCCGAAGGGCGATCCGAAAACAATCCTCCAAGCCGAGAACGAGGGGGAGCTCTTCCGCAGCCACCCTCGCAGGCATCAGGCCCCCTATGAGTAGGCACCCAATCAACAGCCCCATTTTCATGGCGAGGGCACCTCCTCCAACGGACGGGCCTCCGGCATTTCGGTGAAGTCAATATCGCTGCCAATGGCGGCATCCAGCTCGGCAATGGCGGCATTCAATTGAAAGCGGGCGTTCAACACCACTTCCTCCGTGGTGGTAATATCACGTTCGGCCTGCAACACCTCAAGCTGGCCGGATAGTCCTGCCTCATAGCTAGCGCGAGTATTCTTGAGGGCCTCTCGAGCAAGTCCGGAGGATTCTGACGCGACACGATAGGTTGCAAGTGCTCCCTCGTATTGGACAAATGCAGTCCGCACTTCGTTTTCGATGGTTAGGGTGAGCTGGCGAAGTCGATGTTTTTCGGCTTCGATCAAACCTCGCGCAGCGGCTATTTCCCCTTTGGCTTGTAGTCCATCGAATATGCGCCATGTCCCGTTTACGCCAAGTGTGAAGGTGGTAACGTTTGCGTTAGGCTGGTTTTTATTGAGTTCTGAAAAAAACTGGTAAGTCCCAAAGGCGTTGACCTGGGGCAACACCCCGCTACGCGCCACCGTGATTCGGCGTTCCAATTGATCGATAAGTTTTCGCTTGGCTGAGAGTTCCGGTCGCACGGCTGTGGCCTTGCCAAGGGCGTTGGGCAGGTCGATCGAAGGGGCGATAATTTCCAGGGCCCCTTCCACTTTGATCGGCACTTCGCCTGTTTCCGGATCCGGTTCGATCGCCAACACCTCGGCCAGATCGAGGAGTGCGGTTTGGTGTTCCGCCTCAGCAGTGAGTAAAGCGGGGTGCACGGCCGCCCGGCTGACTTCTGCCCGCATCACGTTTAGTTCGCCGACCATGCCCGCATCAAATTGGGCCGCCTGCAAATCGACCTCGGCCTGCTGCCGGGCCACGGCATCTCGCTGGATTCGGACTCGTTCCTGCGTCCGAATGACTTGGTAAAAGGCCAACCGGGTCTCCAACAGCAAGGCATTGAGCACCGCTTGATAGGTGAAGAATCGCTCCTGCTGTTGTAGATACGAAATAGCCACCAAGGCCCGCACCCGCCCCCCCGAGTAAAGGTTGTGGGTCAGGCGCACCGTCACATTGTAATCCTCCTTGCGAATCTCGCTCCCCCGAGCGATCGGGGCCGGCAAAGCGGTGCCGGGATTTTGCAGGGCAAAAGTGAGCTGCTCCAAAAAAGTGATCCGCTGTTGGATGGTGGTCAGGTCGACATCATCGCCAAAATCATTTTCCCGACGCTGATAGTAAGCCGTGGCTGAGATTTTGGGGATAAACCCTGACCGGGCGGCCGTTGAAAGGCCAATCGCTTCTTCAATGCTGGCCAACGCAGCCAAAGCTCGCGGGTTTTGCCGGACCGCGAGCGACAGGCAATCCTCCAGTGTGAGCGTGGCTTTAGGGGCCGGGGCTGCTGGTAACATACCGGCAAAAATCCCCAAAATCCAAGCCGTCAAAAACGGCAAACAGCGGTGGCGGAAAAAGAGAGGCAACATGGAAAAAAAAGGGGGGGCCGAGAGCCGGTTCGCCCTCGGACACCGAAATCGGTGGTTGACTAACCC
>CAZSPO010000185.1:0-7443 GCA_964608775.1 uncultured Chthoniobacterales bacterium
CCCACGGTTGGCTGGGGTTGGCCGAGTTTGAGCGTCTTCCATTGGGGCGGCTTTTTTTCTTTTTCCCCCTTTGGGCTTGGTGGATCACTGCAGCATGGATTGTCGGGGCCGTTGTGCTGTTGGTGCCGGGCGGCGCGGCCTGGCTCCCGGCTTCGGTTGCCGCCGGGTTAGTGCTGGTGTTAGGCATCGGTTTACACAGCCTCGGAGGCACCCGCTGCGGGCCGCCAGGCCTCAAGCTCACCCGCACGGTCTGTGAGGCGGGCGACGCGATTGAAACTGCCGCCGTCCTGGTGGACCGCCGCGCCTCCCAAGACAAAGCCCGGCTTCAGCAGCAATACGAAGCCGATTGCGCCGCGATTCAATCCGATCTCGACCGCACCGCCGAGGTTGCCGCCGAGTTTGAATCGGAGCTTCGCAAGGCCCTCGACGCCCGGGTGCCGCGCATCGAAACCGCCATCGCCACTTTCCGGGCAGCGGCCATCGACCGGGCGTCCACCCTCCGTCGGGCGACCCTCGACCAAGTCGAAGCCAACGCCGCAGCTAGTCGGGTGGCGCTTGACGAACGCTTCCGCGACCACCTCACCACCGGAGCCGACAGCGAACAGGCCACCTGGGAATCTTTGATCAACCGATGGACCGCTGCCATCCAGCCGCTTTACACCCGACTCGACGCCCTGGAGACCGCGTTCCAAGCGGCGGCCCCGCCTTGGGAGAAGATCCCTCTGGATGCTAGGCAACCGCCCGACTCGTTCCCAACCGCCGTCCGTTTCGGTCGGATGCAGCTTGATTTGGATGCCCTGCCAGGCGGACGCCCTGTCAGCCCCGAGCTGGCTTTGCCCGGCCCCACCCGGCTGAGTGCTCCCCTCGCGCTCGCGTTCCCCGCTCCGGCCTCGTTGCTCTTGGAAACGGGGGGACCGATGGAATCGACCGCCGCCGACCTGCTCCAGAGCCTCCTCTTTCGGCTGCTCACCACGCTCCCCCCAGGCCGCGTCAGCCTGACCCTTATCGAGCCCGTCACCCTCGGCCAATCTTTCGCCGGCTTCATGCATCTGGCCGATCATGACGAGAGCCTCATCAACCGCCGGATCTGGACGCAGCCCGACCAAATCGAACATCGCCTCGCCGATCTCGCCGCTCATATTGAAAAAGTCATCCAGATGTATCTTCGCGATGAATACGCCTCCATCGCCGAATACAACGCCCGCGCCGGTAGTGTGGCCGAAAAAATGCATTTCCTAGTGGTGACCGATTTTCCTGCTGGCTTCCGCGACACCGCCGTGGCCCACCTCAAGAGCATCCTGACCAGCGGCCCTCGCTGCGGTGTCTATCCGATCCTGCATTGGAACCGGAAGAAGCCGCTGCCGGACGGCCTCACTTTCGCTGATCTCCGCGCCTCCATGCTTCGGCTCCGGCTGGACGATGGGCATTGGTTAATCGGCGATATGCTGCCGGAAGATCCGATCGAAGTGCTCCCCGATCCGCCGCCAACCGCCGACCGCGCCCAAGCGCTTGTGCATGCTATCGGCCAGGCCGCTGCTGCCAGCTCCCGAGTCGAGGTTCCCTTCCGTTCCATTGCCCCCGCCCCCGAAGCCCGTTGGACCGCTGAAACCACCGAGGAACTCCGCATCCCCATTGGCCGGACCGGAGCCACCAAACATCAGTGGCTCGCGATTGGCAAAGGGACCCGTCAACACGCCCTCTTTGCGGGCAAAACCGGTTCGGGCAAATCGACCCTCTTCCACGTCATCGTCACGAACCTCGCCCTCGCTTCCCGGCCCGACCAGGTCGAGTTTTACCTCATCGATTTTAAAAAAGGGGTCGAATTTAAATGTTACGCCACCCATCGCCTGCCTCACGCCCAGGTGGTGGCGATCGAGAGCGACCGCGAATTCGCCCTGAGCGTGCTCCAGCGCGTCGATGGCGAACTCAAACGCCGCGGCGACCTCTTCCGCCAGCTCGGGGTGCAAGATCTCGCCGGATATCACCGGGTGCGCCCCGAGGAACCGATGCCGCGCACCTTGCTGATCATCGATGAATTCCAGGAGTTTTTTGTCGAAGAAGACGCCGTCGCCCAGGAGGCCGCTTTGTTGTTCGACCGGATCGTCCGGCAGGGGCGGGCGTTTGGCATCCATGTCCTCCTCGGCTCGCAAACGCTCGGCGGCGCCTATTCCCTCGCCCGGGCAACCCTCGGTCAGATGGCAATCCGGGTGGCACTCCAATGCAACGAAGCCGACGCCCATTTAATCATGGATGAAGACAACGCCGCCCCCCGGCTCCTTTCCCGTCCCGGCGAAGGGATTTACAACGACGCCGGCGGAGCCACCGAAGGCAACAGCCCCTTTCAAGTCGTCTGGCTCGGCGAAGAGGAACGGGACCGGCTCCTGGAGGAAATCAGTGCGTTGGCAGAGAGTCGCGGGTTTGGAAAACGGCACCCCATCGTCTTCGAAGGCAACACCCCCGCTGATATTGCCGACAACCCGCTCTTGGAAGCGGCCCTCGAATCGCCCCCGGCCACCTCGCCCGCTCTCCCCCGTCTCTGGTTGGGAGCCCCCAACGCGATCAAAGGCCCGACCGAACTTTGCTTCGACCTCCAAACCGGTCGCCACGCGCTTTTCGTCGGCCAGAACGCCGGTGTTTCGACCAACTTCGTGGCCCTTGGCCTCATCGGGCTCGCCGCGCAATTCCCGGCGGGCGGAGCCTGTTTTCGACTGCTCCGAGCTGGCAGCGCGGAGTCGGCGGAGTCTCGACTCTTCGACCGAATTTTGGATGCCTTGCCGCACGACACCCTGTCGGGTCGCCCCCAGGAAGCCGGGGAATTGCTGGAGGAACTCGGGGAGGAACTGGCCCGGCGCACCAGCGGGGAGGTGGCTCCCGATCATGCCCCGCGTTGGTTTGTCTTTATCCACGGCCTGCAACATTTCAAAAAACTCCGGCCTGAAGATCAGTTTGCCTTCGACCTCGGGGACGCGACCGCCGCACCAAGTCCCTCAGCCCGATTTCAAACTTTGATCGAAGAAGGGAGTGCGGTCGGCATTCATCTCGTGGTCACCCTCGACAGTCTTAATAACGTCAATCGCGCACTGAGTCGGAAAGCGTTGTCGGAATTTGCCATGCGGGTGGTGTTGCAAATGAGCGCGAACGATTCTGCCGCGCTGATTGACAGCCCCCGGGCAGCCAATCTCGGGTTGCACCGGGCGTTGTTATATCGGGAAGACGAAGGCACGTTAGAAACTTTCCGACCCTATGGCGAACCATCCGAAACCTGGCTGGCCACCACCCTCGAAACCAATAAGGCCACCAACAGAAGGCGTAAGGCCCCTGTTTAAATACCCCGCATCGCAGCAGGTTGATGATTGGCGAGCCAATCACCCTTCGGGTCTCGCTTCGCAAGATCTTTCTCGCGGGCTCGAATTTACGATTCACGGTCCGCTTCAAGAGCGGAGCAGCTGCGGGAGGAGCCGCCGGAATTCGGCAAGGGCAAACCCTGCCCCGCATCGCGTTCGAACTCTTCCTCCGCGTCATCACCGTGAGTTTGGAGACGATGAAGATTGTGAGTGGTTTGCCAAAGCTGGACATCGCAGAAGGGTGACAAAATCTCACCGCCCGGCAGCACCTACCCAACAAATCCAGATGCAACCTCCTGACTGCACAACCGTCAGCATGCTCTCCTACAAAGTTCGAAAATTCATGAGATCACCCAATTGGATTGAACAAGCCGATCAAGCCATGATCCGCGCGGCGACTCGTGCTCGAGCCATCGCCGCCGCGACAAACACTCCGATCTATTATATGGAGGAGGGGAAAATCGTGAATTTCATGCCCGGTGCTGAGAACTCCTCTTCGAAAGAGTCGATCCCGACTATTGACGGGAACCAACAATAGCCGGTATTGCCACCCCACCGACACGAAGTATTGCTGGCAGAAGATCAAAGCCATTATTCCTTGAAAGAGATCGTTTACATCGAGACAAATTTTGTGAGTCTGCTCGTAGCCGACCCGAGCCGCAACATCAGTGTCGCTGGCAATCAACAAGTTTCGAGGGATTGGTGGCGATGGAGGCGTAGAGATTTTGCTTGTGTCACCTCGGACGAGACCTTGGTTGAGGCGGCTCGCGGTAACTCCCGCCGGGCGCAACTCAGGCTGCAGGCATTGGCTGGCCTGCCAACGCTGCCGACAAGCACCGCTGCAGCAGAATTGGCGCTGTAATTTCTCGCCACCGGGTCTCTGCCAACCGCCGCCAAAATGCGGAGCTTGTAATCATCCGCGAAGATCCACCTCCAGGTTAGTGTGCAATAAAAAAGGGGTCGCTCCCGACTATTGACGAAAAGCAGCAATAGCGGGGACTGACATTTCCACGTTGCGGATCTCTACACCGCCCGCACCTGAGAAAAAAAAGAGATAAAGCTTTAAGAACCACCAGTGTAAACTGCCAGCCCTTGGGCCGAATCTCCGCATTTAAAAAACTTGGTATGTGCATTAAGTTAACTGCTTTGATCAAGTCAGCTTTTTCGCGACGCCCAATTCGCGGTAGTTAAAGGTAGGTGAGTTTGATGACGATGAAATTATGAACAGCCTTCCGAATCTGGAGATCGACGGAGCGTGAGATGACCGGAAGCTACACTTTTTGGAAATGGGCGGACAATGATCTGGCGGGCAAACCTGTCGAGGTGCATGCCGACTTGCTTCGTGGCGGCTTGCATCCGGCAATCCAGACCTTCGACGCGCGGCCCTTGCTTAAAAAACTCGAACGCGCTGCAGCGCAAGGTCGGAAACGGGATGAAGAGTGGTCATGGGAAGTGACGCCTTCCAATGCACCGGAGCAGGCGGTTTTCGTCTTCGTGAGCTGTCCTGGGATTGACAGCTCCGTTGCGAGTGCTCGCCGGTTTGGCCGCACGTTCCAATCATTGGGCCTGAGCGGCATCGATGAAGAGAGCGGTCAGATCATTCCGACACTCTCACCCAAATTGAATGGCTTCATCACGGGTCATTTGCCGTGGGAAAATGTCTATGACATCACCGAGGACGACCTGCCTTATCTGATTCGGCGCATTGAGCCCCGCGAAGAGAATCCCTTCGGCATTATCGAAACAAATCGCAGCGGGTCTTTCGTCCAATGTTATGCGGAAGGACGCCGTTTTGTTGTCGAGTGGGCTAACAATGACTCTGCACCTGGCAAAACGATATGGGACCACTGGCGGGCACAAGACCGCAAACGGCTTGCTGCAATGGGCGGTGTAAATGACGAAAGGAAAATGGATACGAGCGAAACGCCGGACTTGATCCGTTATGCCGACACGCTGCCCATTTTCTCAGCGCTTTTGCGTGGTGAGTCACGCCCGGCGAAGTATCCATGGCGGAACATCAACCATATTGCCTCGTCACATGAGTGAGTTACCAATTCCACACCCCGAGTATCAGGCTCTCACCGACGAGATCGTGTTGCTGCGCGAGGAACTCACGCATCTGCTCACCGAAGAACACGATCTCCTCCACATCACAAAGCCGAACCTGCTCGCGCTTTTTCAACAAAAGATCGGAGCCTGGGAAGTGGCCTGCCTGAAGGCGCAGATCGAAGCCTTGCGCACCCGACGGCGCCTGGAGCTTGCGCAGGCGGCTATCAATCAGGGCGGGATGCCAAATTGGACAGAAATTGATGCCCATCTCGAACTTGAGTTTCTCGCTTGGCAGCAGAAGCTGCGCGAATCGATGGAGCGCCTGACAGCGGCGGAGCATCGCATGACACACTTGCTCTCCCCACTTGAGAATCTGGAAATCAAGAAGCTCTACTATTCACTGGTGAAGAAACTGCACCCCGATGTGAACCCGGATTTGAGCGAAAATGAGCGCCGACTGTGGCGGCGCGTGCAGGAGGCCTATGAGTCCAGTGACATGGAAGAACTGCGCGCTCTGGCTCTGCTCGTCGATCAATCCGGCCCGGTCGCCACCCCCACACCCGAGACGTTTGACAAGCTCCGCCGCAATCGCGATGCGCTCCGAAAGCAGATCACGGAAATGGAGCGGCGCATTGAGCTGATCGAAAGTCAGCCTCCGTTCCCACTGCGCAAGCAATTGGCCGATGAGGCATGGGTGGCCTCGCGTCGGGAGGAAATCGAGACACGGACGGCTCACTTTGAAGCGCAACGGGCAGCGCTGGACGTGGCCCTGCAAACTCTGCTAGAACTCCCGCAAGATGGACAAAAGTTTGGTCTCAATTGATCCTTCCGTGTTGGCACTGATGCACGGCGCTTTTGGCAACGAGGGGGCTCTGATGCCTTTCGCCCGCGAGATCATGCTGATTGAGTGCCAAATCGCTGGCACTAGCCACCGCGACGTGAAGTCCATCGAACCCTCTTTGGTGCCGGACGCTCTGCTTGTGCTGAAGCGGGAATCCACCAATCCACACGACGCGCTGGCCATCATGATCTTCAATGAAGCCGGCGCGCACCTCGGTTACGTGCCTCGGGCGAAGAATGAAGCGCTGGCCCGTTTGATGGACGCCGGGAAGCTGCTTTTCGCCAAAATTGAATCCAAGTCATGGCAGGGCGACTGGCTGCGGGTGGAGGTGCGGGTGTATCTCAGGGATTACTGATGGTGAAGGGCGGCTTCGGGGCCATGGCGTGCCTTGGCACGTAGTGAACAAGGGCACATCCCACGGCAAAGCCCGATGTCCGCGCGAACTCACGAAGCGAACCCTGTAATCGCCGGGGTTATCCCGCTGCGCGGGCTCTGCAATATTGAGTGCCTTCAGTCGAAGCGCGGTGCGCCGGGCAGTGTTCAACCATGGGTGTATTCAGAGGGCTCGTTCCTTCCCCCGGCTACGTGGGTGGGGTGGCTCCGCCATCCAACGGCGCTTGAAAAACGCCGCTAATCCCTTCGCCATTCCCATGCGCCATCTTTCCTCTTTTCGCAATTGGAGATGGGAAGGGTTTAGTTCTGATTCATTCCCTTTTAAGTAAACAAGATTGGGGTTAACAGACCCGCACCGCCTGGATGTTGAGCAAGGCGGCGAGCTTTTCCAGCACGTCGGCGCGATGGCCTAGGCCAACCGCGCAATGGTGAGCGGGGCCTTGCGCATTCCAAGCTTGGACAAAGGCACGGGCTCCCAGGGCAAACCGGTAGCGACTGTTCGTGTTGCCGATTTCCAAAATTGGGCCCGGCACCGATTCCCCTTCCGCGATGAGAAAGCGGATTCCCTCCCGGTGTTCGACTACGGAAAGCAAGGTCACCGGCCCGTGTCGCACTGACATCTCCACGGAAAGACCCTGTCCGATCTTGCCATGATAGACGGCGAGTGGACGGACTTTTGTTTTCCCCTCGGCAATCGCCAAGTGGCCCGGCCCGTCGTGCCCGAGCAGGACAACGTCGTCGGGATAATCAATCGCATAATATTCGGTGAACGATCCGCCTGCGCCGAGGAGGTCGAGAATTTTCATGGCTTGCGCA
>CAZSPO010000186.1:0-7438 GCA_964608775.1 uncultured Chthoniobacterales bacterium
CATGCCTTCCAATTACCAAGCACTTTTAGGGGGAGCAAATTGACTTGCGCTTTCAGTTGACCCAATGGTCCTCTGCCACAATCGTTTCACGGTTTCGTGCTCAAACATGTTCAAAATTCCGATCTTCACTGAGAAAGCCAAGCCCGTCGGGGAACGGTGCTTGACCGACACTAATACCAAACTCCGGCTGAAGTTCTCCCCTTATTATCAAGTCATCGAGGAATCTCGCGGAGTCGATATCGTGGTCGGTGGACGAAAAATGGTGATGATGTCGAGCAATGAGTATCTCGGCCTGAGCCACCATCCCAAAGTCAAAGAAGCGGCCAAGGCCGCCATCGATCACTGGGGCTCCTCCTCCTGCGGTTCCCGCCTCTCCAACGGTTCGCGCAGCTATCACGTCGAGCTCGAAGAAGAACTCGCCGCCTTTCTCGGCAAAGAAGCCTGCCATGTCACCGTCGCCGGTTACCTCTCGTGCATGGCCAGCATCTCCTCGCTCGCCCAACGGGAAGATGCTCTGATCGTCGACAAAAGCATTCATGCCTGCCTCGTTGATGGCGCTCGTCTCAGCGGAGCCTCCATCGAGCGGTTCTCCCATGAAGATCTCGGCTCACTCCAATCCACCCTCGAACAGCTCGACCCCGGACAACCCAAAATCATCGTGGTCGACGGCATTTACTCCATGGAAGGCCACATCGCCTCTCTGCCGCAAATCGTCGCGCTCGCCAAGGAATACTCCGCCTTCGTGGTCGTTGATGACGCACACGGCGTCGGCGTCATCGGGCGAGACGGGCGCGGGGTGGTCGATCACTTCGGGCTGACCGATGATGTGGAATTAATTTCCGGCAGCTTTTCTAAATCCTTCGCTAGCACCGGCGGTTTCATCGCCGGCGACCGCATGACGATCGAATACCTTCGCAGCTCTAGCCGCCAAATTATTTTCAGCGCCGCCATCAGCCCCGCCTGTGTGGCCGCCGCCCTGGCCTCCCTTCGTGTCATGCAGGAAGAACCGTGGCATCGCGAAAAACTCTGGGACAACACTCGCTACATGCAGGGCCTCCTCCAAAGCCTCGGTCTCGACATCTGGGAGAGTCCGACCCCCGCCATCCCGATCGTCATGGGTAGCAAAGAGAAATGTTATTTCGTCTGGAAAACCCTCATGGACCTCGGCTTTTTCTCGGTCATGGCCGTCAGCCCTGGGGTCCCGGTTGGTCGCGACCTGATTCGCGCTGCCGTCTCTTCGCTCCATACACACGAGCAACTCGACCGCTTCGGCGATGCCTTGAAAACGGCCTGCAAGAAGCACGGGGTCAAAATGGCCCGCAGCTGAGCCCTTCGGTCGCCTTCTATCCCATGCTCGCCTGCCCGGCCCTCCCTCGCGCAGCTGTTGCGGTCGCCCTTCTGACCGCCCTTCTTTTGCTGCTTGCCCCTTCACAAGTCCAGGCGCAACCGGTCGCCCCGGCCGAACCTGCGGCGGTCGGAAGGGACGAAAGCGACGGAAGGGACGAAAGCGACCCCGGCAATCCGCTTTCCGGAGAGACTGCCGCTCTGGAAGCGCGGAAAAAAGAGGCCGAACTCACCCTGGCCATTGCCGAAGCAGAATTCCAACTCGCCACCCGCGAGTTGCGCGAAACCATTGCCCGCTTCGGACTCGACGCCCAGCTCGTTGAGAAGCGTCACCGCGCTGAACTCGCCGATCTTCAGGCTGAAATCGACCAGCTGAGCCGTGAAACCGAACGGCTGGAAAAACAGATCGCCCTCGAAGTCACCCAACGAAAACAAACCTTGGAAGCCGAATTCTCTGAGCTCCGAGCTGAGGTCGCCCGTCTCCAGATCACCAACGAAATCGCCAAGGAAAAACAAGCCGCCACGTTGCGAGACCTTCAGGAACGCGATGCGGCCGTTCAACTCCGCCAAAAAGAACTCACGGTCCTGCGAGCCGAATTCGAAATCGAGGCTGCCCGTCTCAATGCCGAACTCGATCTACGCGAAAAACAGGACCGCTGGCGTAGCCGGGTCAATCGCGATATCGTCTATTCAACCGAACCCTATTCCGATGGCATTCTCACCATCACCGACCGCCGCATTCCCCTCAACGGGGTCATCACCATGCGCACGGCCGATTTCGTCACGGAACGGATCGATTACTTCAACAATCAGAACCCGGAATATCCGATTTTTATTGTCATTGACGACTCCCCCGGCGGCTCGGTGATGGCGGGATTTAAAATCCTAGAGGCCATGCACGGCAGTCCGGCTCCCGTCTACGTGGTCGTCAAATCCTTCGCCGCCAGCATGGCCGCTGGGATCACCACCATGGCGGAAAAATCGTTCGCTTACCCCAACGCCATTCTGCTCCACCACCAAGTCCTCCGCAGCCAGTCCGGCAACCTGACGCAACAGCAGGAACTGACCCGTGAACTGGAGGTTTGGTGGGAACGGGTCGCCTCCCCTGTGGCGGAGAAAATGGGGGTTTCTCTCGAAGAATTTATCAAAGAAATGTATGAAAATCGAAGCACGGGCGACTGGAGTGAATTTGCGGACCGCGCCCGCGAGCTCAAGTGGGTCGATGTGATTGTGGAGACGATCAACGACGAATCGGTTGTGCAAGATCCCGATGTCGAAGGGGGCGGACGTATCCGGCCCTCCCAACCGCAGGCCCTCGAAGAGGTCGATGCTGAAGGTCGCGCCTTCCAGCGGTTGCCCCGACTCTCCCCGGTCGACGCCTATTATCTTTACAATCCCGACGGTTATTACCGTCTTGCCCGCTAACCCGGATTTAAGTGCCCGGGGTGCAACAACACCTTCCTGGTTTTATGGAACGGGGGGTAATCGGAGAATCGCTCAATGCCCGCCGGTCTCCGGTTTTGTTGGGACTTTTGAGGTGGGGCTGGTGGGCGCAGGGAGGTCTTTCACCCCGGAGAATTTCTCCACGATATAAAAGAGGACGGGGACGAGAAAGATGGCGAGGAGAGAGGAGGCGAGCATCCCGCCGATCACCGCTGTGCCCATGACTTGGCGGGAGATGGCTCCAGCTCCAGAAGCGGTCCAAAGCGGGACACATCCGAGAATAAAGGCAAAGGCGGTCATCAAAATCGGACGCAGCCGCAGCCGCGCCCCTTCCAAGGCGGCCTCGGCGAGCGGGACGCCCTGTTCGTGGCGCATTTTGCAGAATTCAACGATCAGGATGGCGTTCTTGGCCGAGAGCCCGATCAACATCACCAAGCCGATTTGCGCGTAAATGTTAAATTCCAACTGACGCCCCAGCAAGGCGACAAAAGCGCCAAGCACAGCAATGGGCACGCTGAGCAGGACGCTGAACGGAAGAGTCCAGCTCTCGTATTGCGCGGCGAGGATCAGAAAGACAAACAAGAGCGAAAGCCCGAAAATAGCGAGGGGTGAAACCCCTTCCGCCGCAAGCTTGGTTTGGTAAGACATGCCGCTGTAAGTGTAGCCCATCTGCTCGGTCTTGGTTTCCTCATAGACCTCTTCCATGGCGGCCATGAGTTCGCCGCCACTGTAACCTGGGGCAGGAGCCGCGTTGATCTGGGCGGACCGGTAGAGATTAAATCGCATGGTAAACTCAGGACCTGAGGTTCGCTCGACCTGGGTGAAAGCAGAGAGGGGCACAGGATCCTGATCCTTGTTTTTTACATAAAAGCGACCAATATTCTCCGCGCGAGTGCGAAAGTCGCCCTCGGCTTCCACATAGACCTGCCATTGCCGACCGAAGCGATTGAAATAATTGACAAAGATGCCGCCCATAAAACATTGCAGGGTTTGATAGACATCGCCAGGGCTGACCCCCTGTTTGAGCACTTTGTCGCGGTCGACATTCACATACAGCTGGGGAATGTCGGGGAGAAGCGTCGTGGAAACCATGCCGGCTTCTGGGCGTTTCCGGAGGGCGTCCATATATTTCGTCGTTTCATCCGCGAGGAATTGCACATCCCGCCCGCCCTGGTCCTGGAGAATGAAGGTAATCCCACCCGAGGTGCCGACTCCGGGGATGGCGGGGGGCGGAAAGGCGAAGCCGACGGCAGCCGGAATTTCTCGGAGAGCCCGGTTGATATGGGCCATGATCGCATCGGCCTTTTCTTCAGGTTTCTTGCGCTCGCTCCAGGGGGTGAATTGTACGAAGAAGAAGCCGCTGTAAGTATTTTGAACGCCGCTCAACAAACTAAATCCGACCACCGTGACATAGTTTTGCACACCAGGCGTCGATTTGAGAATTTCCTCTACCTGCCGACAGACTTTGTCGGTCCGCTGCAGGGAGGCGGCATAGGGGAGTTGGACTCCGACGAAGACATACCCTTGGTCTTCCTCAGGGAGAAACCCGCCTGGCACCATCTTTCCCACCACAACGATCCCGGCAATGGCCACGAGGAGCGCGACCGGACCGAGTATCCAATTTTTAATGAGAAAATGGCAGATGGCCACATAACCATCGGTAATTTTACCAAAGGCCTTGTTAAACCCTTTGAAGAAAAGGCCCAGCGGACCTTTGCTCTCTTTTCTGGGCCGAAGAATGATTGAGGCCAGGGCGGGGCTGAGGGTCAGGGCATTGAATGCCGAAAGCAGCACCGAAATGGCAATGGTCAGCGCAAATTGCTGGTAGAGCTGGCCGGTGATGCCGGGGAGAAAGGCGGTTGGCACAAAAACCGCAGAAAGAATGAGGGCGATGGCAATGACCGGACCTGACACCTCCCGCATCGCTTGTAACGTGGCTTCCTTAGGGGAGAGGCCGTTTTCAATGTGATGTTCGACTGCCTCCACCACGACAATGGCGTCATCCACCACCAAGCCGATGGCCAGCACGAGACCAAAAAGCGAGAGGGTGTTGATCGAAAATCCGAAGAGCGGGAAGAGAGCGAACGTCCCGATCAGCGAGACGGGGACGGCCAGGAGCGGAATGAGAGTGGCCCGCCAGCCTTGTAAAAAAATAAAGACCACGAGAATGACGAGCAGAAGCGCTTCGTATAACGTATGCTCAATTTCTACCACCCCTTCGGTGACGGCTAGGGTGGTGTCGAGCGCGACCAAATAATCGAGGTCGGGCGGAAAGCTCTGCTTGGCTTTTTCCATCAGCGCCTTGGCTCCTTCCGCTGCGGCGAGGGCGTTGGTGCCCGGCAATTGGTAGAGGGCCAGCACGGCGGCAGGCTTGCCGTTCAGTCGGGAAAAGAGGTTGTAAGTTTGGCTCCCGAGCGAAATCCGGGCGACATCGCGAAGCCGGACAAACGAACCGTCGACATTGGCCCGGACGACAATGTCGCCAAACTCTTCCTCCGTGGTCAGTCGCCCCTGGGCACTGACCGCATAAGTGTATTGTTGGCCTTCGGGCACCGGTTCCGCTCCGATCGATCCAGCGGGGTTGACGGTGTTTTGAACCTGGATCGCCTGGACGATTTCTGGGACAGTGATGTTAAGTTTCGCCAATTGATCGGGGCGGACCCAAAAGCGCATGGCATATTGTCCCGAGCCGTAAACGGTGACACTGGCAATGCCGGGCACCCGCGTAAATTGATCGTTCAGATTGATGTAAGCATAGTTCGCCAGGAAATTGGCGTCATAAGTCCCATCCTCAGAATAAAGCCCGAAAAGGATCAGGGGAGAGGCGGTCGATTTCTGAACGGTGATTCCGAAATTCCGAACATCGGAAGGGAGCTGCGACTCCGCCTGGGAGACCCGCATTTGGGCCAAAATCTGGTCGGTGTTTGGATCGGTCGAGAGCCCGAAAGTGACCGCGAGGGTCATGCTGCCATTGTTGGCGTTGGTCGACTGCATGTATTCCATGTTGTCGACCCCGCTCATCTGTTGCTCGATGGGGGTAGCTACCGATTGTTCGACTGTCAGAGCGTCAGCCCCGATGTAGGTCGTGCTGACATTAATTTGGGGCGGGACGATATTCGGGAACTGGGCGATCGGGAGCCCCAGCATTGAGACGAGACCGACCAACACCGTGAGAATAGCGATCACCATCGCCACGATCGGCCTGCGAACAAAGAAATCAGCCATGCGCCAGTCCGGGGTTCAGTTTGATGCCGCAGCCGGGGAAGCGGCGGTCGTTGGGGCTTGGGTTGGCGTCGGGGTGGCGGGAGGGGGAGTCGGCGTGGCGTCGAAATCAGGTTTGGCCACTTCGGCGGCCTGACCGGGTTCCGGGGTGGGGGCCGGGGCGGTCTGGATCCGCACTTTCTGGCCGGGCTTCGCTTTATTCGTCCCTTCGACGATCACATTCTCCCCAGGCTTGAGTCCTGAGCTGATCACCCAGAGATCTTGATATTCCGGGCCGACCTCCACGGGCCGCATTTCCGCCGTGCTCTGCGCATCCACCACGAACACGGAGTAGGTGCCTTGCAGCTCGGCGACGGCTTTGGCTGGAACGACAACGGCGTCGTCGAGGTTACCCACTTTGGCGCTAACGCGTGCAAATTGGCCGGGGCGCAGGAGGCCATCCGGATTTGGGAAGGTTGCCCCGATTTCAATAGTGCCCGTGCGAGCATTCACTTGGCGGTCGGCGAAATAGAAGCGTCCTGGATGTGGATACTTTGTGCCGTTGTCGAGCGTCATGGTCAGGACAGCGGGTCGCTGGTCATTGGGGATGGCCTCCAGGGCCTGCAAGGCACTGGCAGCCTTGAGATACTGGGTTTCGCTGATGGGAAAATAGACCTTGATCGGATCCAGCATCGACATGGTGGTGAGCGCTTGGCTGCCAGGGGCTCCAACCAAATCGCCGATTTGCGCCTGGGCCACTCCCACCACACCGGAGAAAGGGGCTGAAATGGTTGTGTAACTCAGATTGATCTTGGCCGCTTCCACACTCGCCTCCGCTGCAGCTACAGCGGCTTGATCGGCCTTGTGCAGTTGGGTTTTGGTGTCGTATTCAGCCTGGCTGATAACGCCCTGCCCAAAGAGCTCCGTGGCGCGGTCGGCGTCGAGTCGGGTGCGGATTTCCTGAGCTTCCGCCTGCTTGAGCGTGGCCTCAGCTTGGGCCAGGGCGGCTTCAAATGGGCGGGGATCAATGGTGAAAAGGGGGGTTCCCTGCTTCACGAAGGCTCCTTCGTTATAATCCCGGGTCAGCAGATAACCGGTCACTTTCGCCTGAATCGTGGCGTTCTGGAACCCATCGAGCGTGCCGACCCATTGTTGCTCGATCGGAACGCTCATCGTTACGGCGGGGTTTACAAATAACCTTGGGAGGAGGCGGGGTGGGGGGCTTCGGCTTTTCACAGGCGGAAAACCCCCCTCCCAGCGCGGCTGCCGCTAGAAGTGGGAAGGCGCACCCTTCCAAGATTCGGGTTTTGTTCGCTCGCACGAAGGCAGGAAAAGCCAATCCGCCAACCTTGCAAAGCCCAAAAGCTGGTCAATTCGCCTAATCCGCCCGATCCCCCCAAGTCCCCCCGCCAAGTCCCTCCGCCAAGTCCCTCCCAAAGACCACGCCCCA
>CAZSPO010000187.1:0-7341 GCA_964608775.1 uncultured Chthoniobacterales bacterium
AGGGGTCAGTCGAGCATTCTTGACACCACAACCGATTGGTCACGAATGATTGCCTGACCCCATTGGCTCACTGGATCGGGGGCGGGGGCAGCCTCCGCGGCAGGGCCTCGGGGAACTCGCGCTCCAGTCGGGCGCGCATTTCAGCGGCGGGCCCCGGCTGGTCGGCCCGTTCGGCTGCTTGCAAGGCGAGCACCAAAATTTGCGGTGTCAGCCGGACATCGTCGTATTGGCTCAACAACCTTTCCAACCGGGCCAGGGCCGCAGCGGCGGAGCCTTGTTCGAGAAGGACCCGGGCGGCTCCCAACGCCCCGCGGGCAGCGGTCCACGGGTCGGCAGCGGATTCGGCCGCCCGTTCAAAATCGGCGTGAGCCGCCTCCCATTTACCGAGCCGCCGCCGGACTTCGCCGAGCAGGAGGGCGCGGGATTCCACGGGGGGAGCGTCCTCAGCTTCAGCGAGGGATTCGAGGGTGGCTTCGGCGGCTTCCCATGCTTCCGATTCGGCTTGAGCGCGGGCCAGAAGCCAGCCGACCAGCCCGGTGCGCTCCGCTTCGCGAGCGAGTTCAAGGAGAGGCACAGCGCGGTCGGGGCGGTTTTCGCGGAGCCAATACTCGCCGAGCGTAAGCAAGAGGCGACTGTCCAGGACTGCGGCGGGGAGAGCGGGGGCGGCGAGGATAATTTCATCCGTAAGGGTTTCGTGTTGTTCGAGGCGCTCCAGAGCGGCCCAACGCCACGGAAGCATTTCGTCTCCGAACAAGCAGGGGTCCAACACCCGAACGACATCGAAATGAGCCAGTGCTCCGGCAGCATCGCCATTCATCAACCGTTCACGCCCGAGAAAGAAATGAGCGGCGGGTATCCCATCGTGGTTAGGAAATTCTTGGAGCAACGCCTCGAAAAAGTGCCGCATTTTCACCGACTCCCCGGTTTGTCCGGCGAGCAGGCCGGCTTGCTGGAGGGCGAATGCCCTTTCTCTCGCCGCTGGCCAGCCCTCTAACATTCGAGCGAGTTGCTCAAGGGCTTCCGAGTATTTCTCCCGTTCGCGCAAGGCCATGGCGCGAACTAACATGGCAAAAGGCGCACTGGAATCGGCCGGGTGGGCATCAAGGAAGGTATCGGCCGCTTTTTCCAACGAAGACCATTTTTTCTCCTGCCAAAGGCACCACATTCGGGCGGTCCGCATTTGCGGTTGCAAACGGGGCGGTAAATTTTCGGGATCAATGCGGGCGAGCGTTTTGGAGGCGGCTTTCCAGTCGCCTTCGCGGAGATCTTCCCGCGCACGGAACAAGTCGAGTAAGGCCCGCTGAGCGGTGGGGAGTTTTCGCTTGGACAACTCCTGAATGCGCAGCGCCCGTTCCTCCTCCTCCTCATCCTCCAGCCAGAGGAGGGCGATTTCGGCTTCCCACCCGGCTGGTTGACCGGGCCAACCGGCCTGCACTTCATTAAACAACGTTTTAGCCTGGGCAAGATCACCGTTCTCCCGGTGCATCCGGGCGACTTGCAACATGGCTTCGGGGCGGACTTCCACCGTGCAACGGGGCAGGAGCGGCTCCACTAGCGTCAGCCACGCCTCCGGCGATTCGAGGGTGGCCAACTGCCGGAGCACCTCTCTCTGAACCGCAGACCGCCGACTCCCCTCCCCCACCGGCTCGTCAAAGGCGGCCAGCCAATCCGCGCGCGCTCCATCCGTGTCACCAGCTTGAAGGCGGTATTCAGCCAGCCGCAACCGGGCCTCAGCACGCACCTCCGGACGGTCGGTGATTTTCAAAATGATCTCGTAATATTCGCGCACCTTGGCTCCATCCCCCCGCAGCTCCGCCATGCGGGCCATGGCCGCGTAAGCCGCCACGCGATGCACCGAGGTTGGGCGGGCCGCAATTTGTTCAAACCACTCGCGGGCTTGCAAGGTATCCCCCGCCCGCTCCAACGCGGCCGCCAGCTGGAATTCCGCCGCCTCCCGCAGGCTGCCATCCACTTCGGACTCAACGGCCCCGCGGAGTTGGTCAATCGCATCGGCGGTCTGGCCCCGACCGAGATCGACCATGGCGAGTTGGAAAGCGGCGGCTCCGGCATACCAAGTGCCAGGGTAAGTGGCGGCCAAGGCTTGGAGCTCAGCGCGGGCCACCTCCCACCGTTCGAGGCGTCGGAGACATTCCGCCATTCGAAACATCGCCTCTGCGCGGTTCGCACCATGGGGCCAGCCGAGCAAGTAACGTTCGTATTCCTCCACTGCCATTCGGTCGCGGCCATCCAGATAGAGGCGGTTGGCGAGGGAGAAATGCGGGTTCTGCGGCTGATCCGTTCCGAGCCGGGTCATCGGCGTCAACGAAGCGCGGTCGAGGCTGGCGGCGTCGGGTGTTTCGGCGACATCGACGACGATCGGCGGGCGCACCTCGGGGGGAGCCGCCTGCCCGGAAGACAGGGTTCCGAGAGAAAGGAGGGCCAGAGCGGTGCGGCAAAGTCGTAATGGAATGGGGCAGCGCAACTTGCCGGGAATCATGGCCCGGCAAAGCGCGACGGTCAAACCACGCGCAGCGTCGGGCCATCCAGCAAGTCAGCAATCAGCTCGCCCACCACTTCGGGCTGTTCCACCGCCGCCAGGAGGCCCGCTTCCGGAATGGTATCAAAGGTCGAGCGGGGAGCCAATGCGGTGAGTCGTTCCCCCGTCTCCTCGCCCGGCAGGCGTTCGTTACAAATCCAAAGCACATGCACGGGGCTCGTCACTTCGGGGAGAATCCGTTCGAGCGGAACGCTGAGTCGGCCTTGTAAGAAGCTAAAAATGGCGTGCTCCGCTCCGGCTTGTTGGGCGTATCGATGGTAAATATCGACCAATTCTTCCCGGACCCCGGCGGGGTTATAAAATCCGGCTTCCTCCAACCAGCGTCGGATGGCGGTTCGGCTCGCCAGATAATTTTGGTAAAGAAACCGGTTGAGCCCTGGCACCCGGCCCGCCAGCCGCATGCCAAAAGGCAGCTGACGCCCTCCCATGCCGTCCATTCCGGAGGGCAAGAGCGCGATCACCCGTTCCGCCAACTCGGGGTGATGCCTCGCCATGGCTAGGCAAAACCCTGCTCCCAACCCGCTCCCCACCACCACAGGACGCCTGGGGGCGCAGGTGCCGCGCACAAATTCCGCCAAAGTCCGGGCATAATCCTCTGCGGCCAACGGCTGAGCGGGTCGGCGGGATTCGCCAAACCCGAGCAAGTCGACCGCCAACACCCGATGTCGAGCCGCAAACTGTTCATAGACCGGTCGCCACTCAAAGGAGGCGGCTCCGACGCCGACCCCATGCACGAAGACCACCGGCGGCCCCTCCCCGCCGGTGCGATAAAACATTTCGCCTTGGGAACTGTAAAAGACCCGGGAAGAAAAGGTCTCCGGAGCCACGTTCTCCGGCAACCCCCGGATCCGGGTCGCCCGCCAGGCATACCGGACCGCGAGCGCGGTGGCCCCGACCAGACTGGCTCCGAGCCCGACGCTCCAAATTTTCGGTTTACCGAACTTCCACATGGGCAGGATGAATGAGGCTTAGTAAGCCGAGGTCTAGGCGGTCATCAACCGATCCAGGACCACCACGCCCTGGCCCGATTCAATTCGCCCGATGATACGGGCTCCGAGGCTTTTCGCCAGCTCGGTTGCGCCCCGCGGGCGAACGACGAGGACCATGCCGATGCCCATATTGAATACCTGAAACATCTCCGGTTCCGGCACGTCGCCACCGGTCCGAATCAAATCGAAAATCGCCGGAATTTTCCAACTCCGAAGATCCAGCACCGCGTCGCAATGATCGGGCAGCACCCGCGGCAGATTGTCGACCAACCCGCCACCGGTGATATGGGCGGCCCCAAGAATTTTGGAGCGAGCTGGACCGGTTAGTATTTCCAAATAACTCTTATGAATTTTCAACAGTTCCTTGCCAAGCGGGCTCCGCATTCCAGGAGCCGGCTGCTTCAGGTCGAGCTTCATTTTTCCAAGGAGCACCTCGCGAGCCAAGCTGTATCCATTCGTGTGGAGCCCGCTGGAAGGCAAACCGAGCAGGAGATCGCCCGCTGCAATCTTTGAGCCGTCCCAGATCTCCCGCCGGTCCACGACCCCGACGATGCAGCCGGCCAGATCGTATTCGCCCGGGGCATAAAAGCCCGGCATTTGGGCGGTCTCCCCCCCGATCAAGGCGCATCCCGCTTTGCGGCAGGCTTGGGCAAACCCTTTGAGCAATTGGGTAAACACCTTCGGCTCCAAGCTCCCCGCCCCCAGATAATCGAGGAAAAAGAGCGGGCGGGCTCCCGTGACCGCGATGTCATTGATACAATGGTTGACCAGATCCTGGGCGACCGAGCTATGGCTGCTCAGTTCGAATGCCAGCTTCAGTTTGGTGCCCACGCCATCAATGCTAGAGACCAGCACGGGCTCCCGCATTTTTGGGAAGTCAGCGGCGAACAACCCGCCGAATCCGCCGATACCCGAGAGCACCTGCGGCCCGTGGGTGGAGGCGGCGATGGCTTGGATGCCGGATTTGACCCGGTTCCCGAGGTCCACATCGACCCCGGCGCGGGCGTAAGCTTTTTTTGATTGGATCGGCTGGTTCATGAGGATGGAGGCAAATCGAGTGGTTCGGGGAGGGTCAATCGTCGCCTCCGGGAATGGCTCCGCAATGGTTGGCGACCGGATCGGTCGGGGTGACGGGGTGAAGGGGAAAGAGCCGGGTTTGCGGGCCGCGATCGATGAGGCCCTGGGGGTGGGCGGCCCGTTTTTCCATAACAAATTTGTCCAGACGCGGGTCGACTGGCAGCGGGTAAGCCCCGGTGAAGCAAGCTAGGCAGAAGTCGGCTTCGGGTTTGCCGGTGGCCCGCACCATTCCCGGCACGTCAAGGTATCCGATGCTGTCCGCCCCGAGATAATCGCGGATTTCTTCCAAGGAACATTGGTTGGCGAGCAGCTTGACCGGATCCGGAAAGTCGATGCCGTAATGGCAGGCGTGCCGGTGCGGGGGGCAGCTGATCCGCACATGCACCTCGCGGGCCCCCGCTTCCCGCAGGGTCACCACCCGGGAACGGGCGGTGGTGCCCCGGACGATGCTGTCATCGACGACCACGACCCGTTTGCCGGCGACGGCTTCCTTGATGAGGTTTAATTTGATCCGCACATTAAAATCCCGCACGAGCTGGGTCGGTTGAATGAAAGTCCGTCCGATATAATGATTGCGGACAAACGCCTGTTCATACCGGATCCCGAGCTCCTCGGCGAACCCGAGCGCGGCATACATCCCGGAATCGGGGACCGGCACCACGAGATCGGCATCGGCGGGATGCAATTTTGCCAGCTCCCGCCCCATTCGGGTGCGGGCCATGCTGACGTTCACATGGTCGATCGTGCTATCTGGACGGGCAAAATAGACATATTCAAAAATGCAAAACGCCTTTTTTTCCGGGCGAAACGGCCATTCGGATCGCAGGCCATTTTCATCAATAATCACCACCTCGCCGGGCTCCACGTCCCGGACATACTCCGCTTGGATCAGATCGAACGCGCAGGTTTCAGAGGCCAAGACCCAGGCTCCATCCACGCGACCGATTTGGAGCGGGCGAAATCCGAAAGGGTCGCGCACCCCGATGATTTCGCGTTCGCTCATCATGACCATGGAGAACGCCCCGGCGATTCGACGGAGCGCAGCCAAGGCTCCCGCTTTCCCTTCGCGCGGCTGGGCCAGCAGGTGAAGAATGATCTCGCTATCGACGGTGGTTTGGAAAATGCACCCTTTGTTTTCCAACTCTTCGCGGAGCACTGCGGCGTTGATCAGGTTGCCATTGTGGCCGATGGCGAGCTGGCCGCGGATGCAATTGACGACGAACGGCTGGGCATTGATCAAGTTGGTCGAGCCGGTGGTGGAGTAACGGACATGCCCGATGGCTCGGTTGCCGACCATTTGATCTAACACTTCGGCGTCACTAAAGACCTGGGAAACCAGTCCGAGACCTTTGTGCATTTTGAAAGCCCCGCCCGGCTTCGAGGCACTCACAATCCCGGCGCTTTCCTGCCCCCGGTGTTGCAAAGCAAACAATCCGTAATAGGTCAGGTGCGCGGCGTTCGGGTGTCCATAAACAGCAAAGACACCACACTCATGTCGGGGGTGGGACGGATTCATCAAGGCGACACCCGATAGCGGGCGAAGCCCTCCATGTATCAACGACAGCTCCCCGGCGCAACTAGCGAGGCAAAAAATGCCGTCTTCCCCTCCGGACAAATCACCGGGAGTGGGGGAACCGGTGCGGGCTTATCTGGCTCCATTTGAACGTTCCTTCCGCCTTTTCGTCATGGACTATCTTGAGCCGTTTGTCGTCCACGGCAGCCGACGGCTTTCCGATGCGGAACTCGCCGCTGTTTGCGCCCAATACGCCGCCCGCCTGGAAACCCTCGCCTCTTCTCTCCCCCCAGCATGAATAGTTTCCTTGGCCAATCCCTTGTCTATCTCATCGCAGCGGTGGTCGCCCTCCCGATCGCCCGCCGCCTCGGCTCGGTGCTCGGTTACCTCCTCGCCGGGGTGGTGATCGGTCCGGCGGTCTGCAACCTGGTCGGGAACGATACCGAGTCGGTTCTGCACTTCGCGGAGTTTGGGGTGGTCCTGATGCTGTTTCTCATCGGACTCGAACTCGAACCCGCCCGACCGCACACGGGCATGAGTCAGACGGCCATGCATCCGCCGTCGGCTTCGACCTACACAGCCTGCCCCCGTGGGTGAATGCCATCGCCGTGTTGGCCGCGGTCGTGGTCGTGGTGGTGGTCGGACGTTATCTGGCCGGGCCAGCCCTGCGGATCGTGGCCAAAACCCGGCTGCGCGAGTTGTTTACGGCCCTCTCCATGGTCCTGACACCGATCCTCTTCACGCTCCTCGAACGGGGGATCCTCCCCCGGTTCGGGACAACAGAACGACCGGAGGAACGGGAGGCCGATCATCCCGAGGAGCAAGGTCCGGTCTTGGTGGCTGGGTTTGGCCGATTTGGAAATATCGCCGGCCGTTTTCTCATGGCCAACGGCATTCAACCGACCGTGCTCGATCATGACAGCGATCAGGTCGATCTGCTGCGGAAGCTAGGGACAAAAGCCTATTACGGTGATGTCACCCAGGCGCGGGCAGAAAGCCCCGACCGCGCCGGTTGGGAAGCCAAACCGGATTCGAAGCAACCGCCCGTTTGAGGGAGGGAGACGCATCAGCGACGGCAGCAACCGCCGCTCTTTCTGTGATGGCGGCATCATCCTCCTCATCTTCAGGACCTGGTAGAGGGGGAACGACCAGCCCGCTTTTATTTGTTCGACAACCAGAGGTGTGCCACTCCTTCAAACATTCAG
>CAZSPO010000188.1:0-7319 GCA_964608775.1 uncultured Chthoniobacterales bacterium
ATTCGCCAACTTTTTAAGCTTAGCTGGTGGCCCGAATTTTGGGGTCCACCTCAGACTCCTCAAGGAAATTCCGACATTTTTTTAAATCCCAGCGTCCTTGACCATTGAGGGGCTAGAGGGCTAGAAACCTGCATGCTGAACAACCCAGTCTTTCAAGCTTCTTTCGCCAAGCGCTTGGGCTTTCCGCTGGATGTTGGGCGAGGCACTCTGTGGTGGGTGCGAGAGCGGCAGTGGCGGAAAGTTCTGCCACGCGAATTCCGAAATCCAGATCGTGATCGGCATCCTGCCCTCTCCATCTTTCGCGAAGATCATATTCCGATGCCTGCCGAGCGGATCCCGGTTCTTTTTGGAAGGAGTCGGAAGGAGGGCAAGGCGGTGGTTGTTCGCGGGCTTTCGGCGGAGCGGGGAGAATTGCATGAAACCTATTTTAAGTACATTCGACCGAATGTGGCTTTTGCCTACGCGACATTCGATCAGGAAGAGAATGTGGATGCCGATACCAAACTTCCGCCGATCTGGCCGAACCGGCACAAATCTCGCGTCACGGACGAGGAAATGACGGATTTGTTGGAATTTTTGAGGAAGCGGGATTTGTTATGAGCAGGAACTACCACAGAACGGCGTTATCCTCATGGGAGGAGTGGAAGCGCAAGTGTGCAATTAAACTTTGCTCGGACTTATCTAGGGAAGATTTGGTCTCATTTGTTGAACCTCAATTGATCAGCGCGTTTGGGAAAGTTTTTCCAGATCAAGCGGCCTTTCTGACTAATTTGTGTGAAAATCGTTGGTCGGGCGGAGGTGCTTTTCATTTTTTTGAGACCTACATGCATTCGGTTTCTGGTCAGTCCGGAAAGCGCTGGAAGGATTGGACGTTTCTGCGGGCTGCGGAAAACAAGGATGATCCATTGGAGACTGCCATCGAAAAATGTGTGAGTTGCTGTCTGAGCACTGCAGTTTTGAGACGTATGACCGAAGATTTGAAATCCGATGCGTCCGCAGCGCGACTAGTCGGCGTCAAGGTGCGCTCCTTAAGCGAACCTATCAGCGGTGGCGACGCCCCAGCCGATCTGTTTTCGATTACCATGGATTTGGCCCAGCCTGATCCTGCGGACGAGGTGGCTCTTCGGGAGTTGATTGAGATTGGGCACGAGGAGGCCGAAAAGGAGTTTGGAGGAATGCCGTGGGATACCCGAGTGGCCGTGCTTGCTACCGCGCTGGGTATTTCGTTGGATTCTCCCGAGGTGAAGACGGCTGCGGGTAAAGGCAAATCGGTGCTCTACACTAGGGTGAATCTGAAAAAAGAGGATCAGCGGCGGATCGGGCGTTCGGCGTGTAGCCGATTGTGGCTCAAATTTCGCGATTCCGTGCTTGCTCGTTGGCCGCAGGAGGATTTGCGGACTGTGGATCTTTTGGCGGATGCCTATGTTCAGGAATTACAAAAATTAGTCGTCGAGTGGGGAACGTCGGAAAAATCTCTTGAGCCGCTCTTTTCTATCGAGAAGGAAGCATTGGAACATTGAAAGACTTGCCTAAAATTCACTGGGTCGACGATCCGAACCTCGGCAAGCTGATTGCTTGGTTGGAGGTCCGCAATGCGGACCTTGCTCTTCGTGAACCTGCCGATCATGAAACCGTCTCTGTGGGAGAAGAGCCCGGAGAGGGGGGAAGTGGTCTTCAGATTCTGAATGAGTCAGCGACGGAGGAAGTGCAAATCGTTTCGTTCGACTTGGACATTCAGGTGGGTGACATCCGTTTGCTTTCACCGCAGCTCACACCCAATGCCAACCGTCCTGTATACGTCGCGGTGTTTAAGCAGTGGGAAGATGACCTAGTCCTCGTTGCGCCGTTTTCTCCGTATTCTTTTGCTGCCACACGGACTGAATTGGAATTCCAGGATAGAACGCATGCGTTGCAAGTGCTCTGTCCATGGAATGCACACACGATTCATCCAATTTCAATTGCGGATTCTTGGTTGGTTGATCGACTTTCGGAAACCGAACTGGCGGATACTTGGCAGGTTTTTCGACATGCGGCAGTCGGCTATGATCTACCGGAGGAGCTTGTTTCCAGAGTGGGCTGCCCAATCATGCGGATAGACGACCCCAGAGTCGCTTATCAGACTGAAGAAGCAGACGTCATGGGGTTCGTTTCCGCATTAAATATGGAGGTTTCCGATGTCGACAACGAGCAGGATGAGGGGCTGCCTATCAACGAAATCCAGTTGGCTTCCTTTGATTTCGAGCCGCTGCCGCTTGCCGCACGGACCCACGAATCGCAACAAATCCCTAGGGAAGAATATCGCATCGCCGGTCTGCAGTCTTACATCTGCCTCTACAAAATTTCAGCATCATCGGAGGTCGTCCTCATGGTCTATGAACGGAATGGCGAGTCCTGTCGTCAGCTTGATTTTTCGGTTGTATTGGGTTCTTCTGAAGAGCGGTTGGCAACAATTCGCAATGGAATCGCCAAGTGGAGAGTAGCTCGCGCTCTAGGGTCGGCAAGCATTCTCCTGCCGTCCGGCCAACGACTGAAACTCTTGAAGCGCGAACAGTAAATTGGAGCGCTCATCATGACTTTTCGAAAGCTGGTCGAGTTGGCTCTTGAAGTCGACGGTCCTCGATTCCTGACCGAAGCGAGTCTGATCCAGATTCTCCGTGTGCAGCCCGAGCTCAGCGAAAAACTTTACGGCGAAGTGTTGCTGCGTTTGTGGCTTTGCCGACACACCCGGGCCAATCCGGATCTGGATGCTATATTGATGCGCAGGCGTTTGGTTTCATCGGTCGTTGATTGGTCTGCACTCGGGGATCAGGAATGGAAAAAATTGCTGACCCGCATCCAGGCGGTGGCTCCGACAGCGGCCGAGTACGCCAAGCGGCACATAAACTGGTTCAATCGTTGCCATGGTATGATCGCCGTCGTGATTGATGAGGAAGAGGCTTTTCCCATCCCGATGATAATCACTCCGCCGCATGTTCATGGTGGGAGCGTGCGGGATTTTTCTGACCGTTCAATTCCCGATTGGTGTGAGCGGATGACTTCGATTTTCCATGCGTGCGGCACAGAGTTTGGCATCCAGCTTCTGATTTCAGCTGGCAGCCGGGCGGACGTACTGTTTGGAGGAAGTTTTGGCTTTGCCGCATGCGCTGCGCGGGCATCTGAGATTGGGAAGTTACCCAAATTCCCCGCAACCAAGTTGCTGGTGACGGGAGAAATTCGCGGAAATGGCGTCGAACAGGTCCGCAGCTTGGAGCTGAAAGAAAAGCTCGCAAACCGGATGGGGGCGAAATTTTACTCACCCGATGCTTTGAGCGAGTCGCTCGTCCCGGACGGCCAACTACTGGAACCGGTAATGGAGCGACTCGCCGAGTTTATCAAGAGCTCTGGTTTGGCAAAGCTCACGCCGAGGGAGACCCTAAATGCCTTGAAGAAGCTTCAATCTGACCTGCATTCGGGGAAAATCGATTCCGCTGCCGCCGAGTGCCAAGTCGGATTCTTGCTCGACAATCTCTACCCTGGTGACACTCAAAAGATAGTCGTGGAAGCACGCATCTATGGGGAGGTGATTCGTGCGTCCGCGGCCAATCATCTTGGAGACCCGAACAAGGCACATGATCACCTCCACTGTGCCAATGACCTTGCGAAAGGGTGCTCAAACCCGCTTCTTTACGTGCATGCTCTTGCCAATGAAGTCGTTGCCCTCACGGATGCCACGGATTTTCCTGTGGCAGAACAACTGGGGCGCGACTTGTTGGCTTTTGTCGAGTTGGAATTTAAAGGCTCGGCTGAGGATGAACTCATTGCGCGAATGACCGCGTGCGGCGTATTAGGCGGGCAGCCACTTCTGCAACTTGGCATGCGAACTTCGAAAAAAGCGGAGGAGAGTAGAGTGCTTATTGACAAGTCACTCGAATCCGCGAAGAAATTTGAGTCTCAGCAAGAGATCTGTCGTGGCCTTACGCAGCTGGCACTTTGGCATGCCTTGAATCAACCGGTCAACTACCAGAGTTCGCATCAACGAGCCGAAACATATTTTTCGGGAGTAGGAGAGAATGCGAGCATCAGCACAGCTTATCTTCGAAACTATCGTCTCCTGGCTTCAAGGCGGAGGGTCTTGTTCGGCGATGGTGCCTTGGAAGAGGGATTTGCCTCTTGGTTGCTACCTGACCGACACGTTGGAGAAATGGGCTGGATCTACGCGACGGCGTGCAAATATCGGGCCACCCTGTTTGCAAAGTCCAATCAACCGGATCGTGCAATCAGTGATTTTGAAGAGGGTTTGGAGATTCTGAACTCATGTGTCTCACCACTCTTGAAATTCATTCGTTCCACGATTCTCGCGGAATGGCTTCTCGCTTCACAGATCACAGCAGTAAAGTGTCCTTGGAATATTGGTGAATTGTTGCAGAAACTAGAAATGTGCGATCACCCCGAAGCAACCCGCTGGCACGAAAAACTTTCGAATGGCCAGATTGATGCCCTTTTCGAGCTGGTGCAGTTTCAACGCTACTGATGGAGAAAGATTGGACCAAAGATTCTGATATCCAATCAACTCTCTACTGCTGCTTAGAGCCATAGAGGTAAGCGGTCAAAAGTTATGGCGCCTATGGGTTGTCTCGGGTCGCGCCAGTGGTGCGTGGCTGGACGCTCACTGATGTTGCTGAAAGAAAATCGAAAGAAAGAAAACCCACGGAAAGAAAACTAAAACTTTCACTTCCCGTTCTCCATCATTGACAGGACATAGACCTGTCGATGGCGCGGCGCATTGACAACAAAGAAAAGTGGTTCTACAGCCCGAAGGCGGCTGCAGACCTCTTTGAGTCTGCGCAATTGATCGAAGATTTCGTAGATGCCGGCTGGCTTCTGCCAGTAGTGAAGAGGAAGCGCCTGACCAGGTATGATGTTGTCGACTTGGCGCAATGCCGTGCCAAATTGCACTCCATGGGAGATGAGACGCTGCAAAAACTTGCTAACCAGAGCCGCTCAAAACGCAAATAGAGCGGTTTCTTTTTTCAGAAATGGATTTTATCAACACATCCGACACATCATCTGGAGGAAGCGACGCGATTGGTCGCCATTTAATTTTTCCCCAGTTTTCTTTTGATTGCTTTAAACCAGCTTCTCCAGCACCCGTTTTTTTCTGGAGCAGAAATTGCGGATTCTGGAATTGCTCGGTGAGGCAAATGCCTCGGCATCAATCCTCTGGGAACACTCCCTTGAGTTCTCCTTCCCTCGGAATGAAATGCGCGTAGGTGCGAAGAATCGTATTCGGGTGGTCACCCATCCACTCTGCAACCTTCCAGACTGAAACACCAGCCATCAGGGCGTGACTTGCAAACGTATGCCTCATGGTGTGTGCACTTCCCTTCACTTTGCAGCTTTGAAAGAGGTTTTGCAGGGGGCGCTTGGGATCCCATCGGTAAATTTTGGACTTTGGGTCGTAAATCCAGGATTCCTTTCGTGCGTCTGGATGGAGGAGATACTTTCGTCCGTCCTTCAACCAACCAGAATCGATCAAAAAAACTTTGAGCCTGGCACTCATTGGTAGTGTTCGCTGCTTCCGGTTTTTGGGTTCCCAGCCTTCTATTTTGTCTGGGCAGGGCACATGGATGGAGGCTGTTTTCGTATTGAACCATTCTGGCTTGCTCATCACGATCTCCCCTTTTCTGAATCCCGCTTCACATCCTGCCAGAACGGCAAACTTCATGTCAGCCCGCTCAGTTGTCTTCAGCATTTGCGTCACAGCCGAAACCTGAATTACGTCCTTCTTAGAAATCTGATTTGGATGAACGGTCGGGGGAGCGAGATTTTCCATGGGGTTTTTCACAAGAAGGTGTCTTGCAGATGCCCACTGGAAAAACGTACTCAACAGACTGTGGTATGTTTTCTGCGTGTTGAGATTCTCAAAAACAGCAAGCCATTCTTCAACATGGCAAGATTGGGCAGACTTGATCGAGTCAATTTTTTTATCGAGGAAGAATGCAGAGATCGCTGCCTCAGAATTTTTCCCAGATGCACCTTTGTGCTGTCGAATCCCTTTTAATTTACCCTCTTCTTTCTCCGCGAGGAAACGAGTGAGATCATCCTCCCATGGGTTTTTTTCGGAAAAATATCGCTCGGGCGAGGCCCGAATCTCAAAAGTTCGGGTCACAGCATCCGCGTAATCGGAGCACTCGAGTGAAATGCATCTCTCCTGTCCTCGATGGATTAATTTCAACCAATACACATTCCCACGCGGATAGATGCCTTTCGTTGGATCATTGGATTTTTTTCTGCGTGCCGGCTTGCTCATTCCGGAACTGTAGCTTAACGATGTAGCTACAGTCAAACCTATCCTCCCCTATGCTCCTCTATACCACAGATAAAACCCAGTGCTTTTCCGAACTTTCCCGATAGGCCACCTCAATGGTATTGAGGAGGTCAGGGGTTCGATTCCCCTAGGCTCCAGAGTTTAGGGGAGGAACTTTGGCCACGAGACAGATACGGAAGAAGGCTAGAACCGTAAGGCCGGAGGCCTAGCCAGCCCATCCCACCTCGTATTCAAACTTCCCAGCATTTGAATTTGCGTTTGGCAGAGCACTTTCGGAAGATGCCAATGTTCATACCCGCCACAAATTGCCCAAATCGGAGAGGCGCCCCTGGCGATGCGACTGACTGATTTCCGCTTGAGGAAAGGAACCCGCATACAAAAGAGTGACCGACGTGTCTGATTTGCCAGCCGAAGGTTTGCCCGACGCCAGGATTCTCTTGGATCGGGCCCACGATCCCAGGGTGGGGCCTTGTCGGGTCGTTTGGCCGAGGCCGGTCACCTGGAGCCTGGCTGAAAGCGCGGAGCGGTTGACGTTGCAAGGGCCGTGGCGGAATTGGCAGGAGCGGTTGACGGTCGTCGCCGCTGCCCAACGGAGCACGGCGGCTCCCATCACGGCGGTGACCGGTTCGCTCAACGGCGGCAAATCGAGTTTGGTGGCCTCCCTCCTTTCCCCCGGTGGCCAGGCGCGGGTGTTGATTGGCGAAGCCGATGCGGCTGGCACGCATCGTTTTGTCTTCTGGCTGCCCGCTTCCTGGCGGGAGGAGACGGCGATCATGGAAGCCTTTGAAGCGCAACTTGCGGCGGCGTTTGGTCCGGGGTGGGAAAGTTTGGAGGAGACCCCCGAAGGAGCGGCCCGACAATACAATCGGCGCGAGGCGATTCGGGTGCCGCTGGTGGCCTTTGACCCCGAGCTCGACCGTCTCGGCCTCGCCCTGCTCGACACGCCAGATATTGAGACCGGCCCGGCGCAAGCCACCGCTGCAGAGGGGGCAGCAGAACGGGCGGCCTTTGT